>NZ_AKJJ01000092.1:0-23591 GCF_000282395.1 Pseudomonas sp. GM55
CGGCAGCCGCCGCAGCCGTCTCGAAGCATCGATCTACCAGAACATAGGTTCGCGCAGCTCCCTGAGCCTGACCCTCTCGCAGCAGGATTACTGGCAAAGCAGCGTGACACAGCGTCAGTATCAGTTGAACCTCAGTACCCACTACAAAGACGTGGGATTGAACCTGTTCACCTCAAAATCGCTGAACGAAACCCGGGGCAGCGACCGGCAGATAGGCTTCAGCGCAACCTTGCCCCTGGATTTCGGCCACAGAGCCACCGCGACGTTCGATACCCAGAAAAACGGCGATCATTTCTCTCAGCGCGCCACCCTCAGTGGCAGCACCGATCAGAACCGCCTCAATTATCAGGCGTCGTTGAGTCGTGACGACGACCATCAGCAGTCAGGGGCGCTGTCGCTCGGTTATCAAGCTGCCTTTGGCAGTGTGGGCGCCGGGCTTACCCAGGGCAACGACTACCGCAGCGTTTCACTCAACGCCAGCGGCGCGTTGCTGCTGCACGCCGATGGTCTGGAGACCGGACCTTATCTGGGCGAAACCAGCGCACTGGTGGAGGTGCCGGGCATCGCCGGGGTCGGGGTGGTGAATGCCATCGGGGTCAGGACCAACGATCGCGGTTACGCCCTGGCGCCCTACCTGCAGCCCTATCGGCAAAATCAAGTGACGCTGCAAACCGATCAATTGGGCCCTGAGGTGGAAATCGACAACGGCACCGCCCAGGTCGTTCCGACACGGGGTGCAGTGGTCAAGACCACGTTCTCCGCGCGTACCGTCGCTCGCCTGGCCATCACAGCGCGCACCGTTACCGGTCAGCCTTTGCCGTTCGGGGCACAGTTGAGTAACAGCGATGGGGCCGTCGTCGGTTTCGTCGGCCAGGCCGGCCAAACCTTGCTATCGACGGGTAACGAACCCCAGGTACTCGATGTGAGCTGGGGCGAGCAGGCCGAACCGCGCTGCCGGTTAACGATCGACCCTCGGGACATGGATCAGTCGCAAGGTTATCTGATGCAGGAGTTGACATGCCGCTGACCACAGCTCCGTTCAACCACTCGCAAGCGCCAGGGGCCCTGACCACCCAATCGGTCCATTCAGGAAAAACGACATGAAACAATCCGCACGCTGTTTGACCGGGCTGTTGGGGCTCGCCGCCGTATCGCAGGCACCCCTTGCCCTTGCCGTGGCAACCCCTAATACATGCGAATGGGCGGCAGGAGGCTCCGGACCCATGACATTCATCCAGGATGTGAAAAGCATCTATGTTCCCCGGGACGCTCCGGTGGGCAGTGTCATTGGCCGCAGACAGTTCGTACGCACACCCAACAACGAAGGACGAGCCATCGTCTGTGACAATGACGGCAGCATACGACTGACCTTCAACGCACAAGCCAGCGTACCGCCCGTGCAACACATGTTGCCCGGCATCGGGGCCTACGGTTCGGTGAATGCGCTCCTGCCGACCAATGTTCCTGGCGTCGGCGTGCAATTCGCACTGGCTTTTCCATTCGATGGACTGGCAAGCAACTCATTCACCCCAGACCTGGGTGACCCCACGGTCCCCTTTAGCGCTCATCATCAACGCGCGATGGGTTCGGCGAGGTTAAACTTCTCCAACCTTGAAAATTACATCACGCTGATCAAGACAGGCCCGATCGCAGCCGGCCCACAAACATTCAATGGGCAGGAGCTGTTCAGCGGCGCCTTTTCCACCATCCCCGGCAAAAGCTTTCGGGTTGGACTCAGTGGAACTGTCATTCAGGCTCATTGCGGCAGTAACAAGGTCAGCGCGGACCCTGTTCCATTAGGCGAATGGGATCTGGCGGACTTTACCGGCCCCGGCTACACCACGAGAGCGGTTCCCTTCAACATCACCCTCAGTGGCTGCGTGGCGGATGGCACCGATACCAACATTGCCACCGCCAACATCCGCTTCGAGGGGGCCGGCGGCTCAGTGCCGGTGGTTCCGGCAATTCCCGGAGTGTTCAGCCTGACGCCAGCGTCCGGCGCCAAAGGCGTCGGCATTCAGATACTCAAGGGCGACGGTTCGACGCCCGTGGAGCTCAACACTGAGGTGCCGATAAAACAGATCGGCACGGGTCAAACCGTGTTGGACTTTGCCGCCCGCTTCTACCAGATCGACGCCAGTCGCGACGTCGAGCCGGGCGACGCCAAAGGTGTGTTGAATTTTACCCTGACGTACAAGTAGATCGATGGCCCTGGCCGTACAAGGGCCGGGGCCTCTGCCGGCGTTCACTCAATCGATGAAGGTCAATTGCAAGAGAGGAAAATTGGGGGCCGCCACAGGGGGCCAGGTTAGTCCACCGTCAAAGCTCACATACACCTTGCCGGTCAAGGATGCATTGCGACGCAACGTATTCAAGAACGCTTTGGGTACTCGGATCTCGGTTCTTTGACCAATGCCGCCGATGACTTCCTGATCAGTGACTGCACGCTTTTTGACCGCCTCATAAACCGAATCCTGGCCTGAGGAACCGACACCGGTCATTGTGATCAGGATCCATTGATCCGTCGTGATCAAGCTCCATTTAGCCAGGGTCAGCCTCGCCCCTTCTGCCGCCACTGCCTTGTAACTCAGATTGCCCCCGGAGAGTCCATCGCATTTGACGGTCTCGAACCGATTGCTGGGTATGGTAGTCACCTGCAGCTTGCGACGAGTCGAAGGATGCTCTTCATCGAACTCGTCAATGACGCCATAGTCCACCGACAACGTTTTACCGATGTGGGCAGCCACCGCCGGCATATCGACCTGAAAACGGCGCTGCCCCGGAATGATCGGCTGCTCGACCCGACGACTTCCCAGGCTGCCGGGTTCACCCCATTGCACCCAGACTTTCTCTCCCGGATAGATCACCGCTTCGTCCGGGACTTTTACAACGACTCCCGCAGTGGCTTGCAGCGGGTCGACTGTCTGCTGTTCGCCCTCGCCCGCGGCTCGCTCTACCAGGGGCCAAGGCAACGTGCGCGGGATAGGTGTTGCCGCGACATCCAGTTCGACAGAGACCGCAGAGGGAGTCGTATTGCCCGCACGATCTCGCACCACATAAGTCACATAGCGCTTGCCATCACCTCGATCGCGAATCAATTGGCCCACAACGGTAATCACTATCGGATTGGTGTAATTCTTATCATCGAGTTCAATGACTCCCCCTTCCCTGAAGTCACCTGGACTGGTTCCCCAATACCAGGTAATTCGGTCCCAAGGACTCGCTATTTCATAACGTGGAACACCGGCCCTTACTGCGTCGCCGTTGCGCTCAAGGTAACGTGCAGTCAGTTTATTGCCAGGAGGAAGAATGTCAGGAGGGAAACTCAGTTCATTATCATTGCCATTTGCCAAAACGGGAGCGGTGATATCAAGTGAGATCTCAAGCTCTTCGGAAAACTCCTGCTCCCCGTTATAGACCGTGACCCGATAGGACAACCGGTGCTGCCCCTCATTGCTGACGTTTCTCAGCCATGTGCTGGGCAACCAGACATACCGGTCCGAATCCTGAATGGGGGCAGTCCACTCCCGTTCCGAAATCGGGATCGATTTGTCGTCTGCATAATCGACAAAAAGCTCGACGGTTTCCCTCTCCAGTGAAGGATCCGAGTGAGCCGGTATGGTAAACCAGACCTTCAAATCGTCATGGGTCAACGTCACAGGAATCAGGTTCGGTTGCCCTCCCGGTACATCAGGCAGCAAGCCTGAAATCTCCGGTTCAGGCATTTTGATATTGCGGGAAAAAGTACCGTTGACCATGTGCAAGACTCCTCAATTAAAAGGGCGCAGAAGTCCACGTCCAGCAAACTGAACAGTTCTCCCGCGCCCCACAAAAAGAATATTGAATACACAGCGCACAGGCGTACTTCAGCCCGGTGCCATCAAGTCACTCCACTACCAGCTGTAACGCATGCCGATGTTGGCGCCCCACGGCTGCTCGATCTTGTCGCCATTGCTGTAATCGAGATCGACGTGCATCGAAACCTTGTCCGTCACCGTCATCGCCACACCTGCCCCCAGTTCGCCGCGAGACCCCGACAGATCGGTACTGAAACGGTTGTCATTGACATCGACGTCATTGTTGTCGGCAAACTCGTGAACGTAAGCGGCACGCAGGTACGGCTGCAGCGTTTTGCCCTCGGCCCATGTGAAGTTGCGACCGACAGTGGTTCCGACTTTACCCAGCAAGGAACGCGCGCGATCGCCGTCGGCGGCCAGGCCGTTGTCCAGGTCATAACGGGCGCCGTCGATGGTCACGCCGGACAGTTGAGCGTAGGGCTCGAGAAAATAGTCACTCGCCAGTTTGATGTGCCGTCCAAACTCCAGCGATGCACCGATACCGTTGGTGTCGTAGTTGCCCTTGGTTTTTTTACCGTCGCTCAGATGAACGTCGGATTCGTTCTGGAAGCGGTTGAATTTCACCACGCCGTCGAAGTAGTAACCGCTCTGTGCATCCAGCCAGGTGCTGTAGGCACCCAGGTAGTAACTGTCGACTTCGCCAGTGGTACCTCGGCTCATGTTCAAGTCGGACTTGCTGTAACCGCCAAGAACACCCACCAGCCATTGCCCGCCCCCCATCGGCAGCGGCGCATCGGCACCGAACGACAGCCCTTGCTGGGTCTGCTTGTAGGCCACGCCGGAACTTTCGCTCACGTTGTATTTGTTGCCATAGGCGCGGATCCACCCACCCGCCTTGCCCTGATCCATGCGCACTTCGCCCATGCGGCTGCGCAGTGTGCTGAGTTCGCCGTACCAGACGGTCGGAGCGGCATTGAACAGCGCCATGACGGACTGTGTGCCTGGGCTGATGACCCGCGAGACCGAGTCCAATACCCAATCGTTGCTGCCCTGTTTGATCAGGTCATAGGAGTAGGCCCCGAGGTCCACCGCACCACCGGCCAGACTGAATGTGGCATCGCCCGACCCGATGTGTACTACGGCCTTGGAGCCCGCCCCCACGGGTTCGGTGCCCTGACTGTCGAGCGCCACGATATGGTTGCCACTGGCATTTCCGCTCACGGTCAGGGTATCGACTTCGCCCGTGGTGAAATTGTTGTGCATGTAGAAGGTACCGCCCGCACCCGACAGTGATTCCACGGACAGATTGAAGAACTGCCCGGGGTTGCCGAACTGCACGCCGCCACCGTTAAGGGAAAGGTTTTGCACACTACCGTCGCCGACCATCACCCAACGCGCATCGTTGTTTACGGTAAGGTTCTGAACGTTTTCCAGGCGACCGGTCAGGGTGGCGGACCGGTCGAGCAAGACGTCGGCGCTGCTGCCGTCGGCCACGACTATGTCGCCGACCAGTTGACTGTTGTTGACAGTAAAAGCGGTTGAGGCACCGTTGTTGACTTCCAGCAGGATGCCATTGCCGCCCTTGAGCGTTGAACCGTCGTTGACGGTAATATTGATGCGTTCGCTGTTGGTCTGGGTCTGACCGTCGACCAGGATTGCCGAACCGCTCAGGCCTTCGACACGGGTGCCGCTCAGAATCACGGCGTTGTCTGCCGAAAGATTTTTGTCCGCGAAGAGCTTGATGCCGTTGCTGCCGCCGACGATGGTGCTGTCGGTGGCCTGCACTTGGCCGCCGAAACTCTGGATACCCACGCCGTTGGCATTGCTGCCGGTGACGGTGGTTCAGGACTCCAGCGTCAGCCGGGACTCGGCGCTCATGTTCACGCCAAACTGACTGCCAACAATCTCACTGTTGCTGACCGATGCGCTGGAGCCGCCATTAATCGTTGATATAAGGCGTAATCCCGCGCGCTCACTCGTGAGCTTACTGTTGGCAATGTTTGCGGTGCTGTTGGACAACTCGACACCACTGTTGCTACCCGAACCGGTCACCGAAGTGCCATTGAGCACCAACGTCGAACCTGTCTGAGCACGAATCTCTCTGGTGGTTGCCCCATTGGCATTCAAGCGACTGGCACCGCGCACCAGCCAACTGTCGAGCGCCGTTGAGGCATCGATGTTCTTGGTGCTACCGTTTTCGACCGTCAACGCCAATGCGCACGGACTGATCAACAATACAGGTGCCCAAATGGCAAGCTTGAGTACCTGTGCAAGCGGTGAAACGGAGAATGACTGGCTGACGTACATCGTGTCGCTCCTGGGGCTATCAGCAAACAGCGCCTCGTACCGGCATCTTCAAAATCAACGGGAGGCATGGGTGGGGCCGCGATCCTAAGCAGCTTCCTACGTCAGGTATGTAGGACTAATCCCTTTCTGCATGGGAATTTCTCAACTGGCTTGTACGACGCACATCGCATGTTTGGTTGAATCAAGAGGCGGGCGCGAACAGAAACGTCCGCGCCGACTCAGACAGCGGCTTCAAGGCGCAGGTGTAATAGGACACTCGCTTGAGGGTCCATGAAACGCAGTGCGAGTCACCAATGGCGCAGAGGGGACTTTTTCCGTGCCGTCATCGAAGAAATACCAGATTTTCGCGCGCCCCCTTCGACTCGGGTTCTGGTCATACAGCGGCTTGATGTAGGTGGCATAAGGCTCGACCGCAAAGGTGAAACCGGTCAGCGGCGTAGCGGCTTCGCCCAGTTTGAAATCCTTTTCGAACTTCACACCAGGGATCGGGTTTTCGGGAGCGCTCAAGTCGTCGCCGATCATGGGAATGAACTCGAAGCTGATGGTGTCTCCAGCCTTCAAGATGCCTGTAAGGTCGGGTATCCGCACGGTCAGCGAGCCGTCGGATTCCAACGCGCCACAGCCTGGATAACCGGTGGGGTTGGTGATTTTCGGAAAGCTTGCCGCAGGCATTTCAACCGCAATCGCGTTGACATCGACCTCGGTAGTTTCTGAGTCAAGATCGTTTTCCACGCCTGGCCTGTGGAGTTTGTAGTGCACGGGCACCGGATTACCGTTGCCACCGCCCTTGATGCATTCCCAATCGATGGGCACCGTACAATCTTCGCCTGGCTTATGCTTTGTATCGTCAAAAGTTACCTGTGCCTCGACAACCCGCGTGCCGTTCCAGAAAAAGTCGATGACGTCATCATTCTTCGCCGTGGCGTACCAGGTGAAGGTGAAGGTGGCGTCCTCGTCCTTGTCGGCCCTGGTCAACTGGTTGGTTCGGGTGCCATCGTGGTTTTCGACCTCGCCTTCTATAAGGTTCGGGTGAACAGGGTCGGGCCAATCAACAGGTGGCCACGGCACCCATGGAATCGGGGTTTCGAAGTTGACGTCGAAGGTGTCGGATTCAGGTCCGAATACCCGCCCCTTGCGAATCACCTCATAACTGACAGTGGTCGACTTGTCCCCGGTGGTGTTTTCCCCATAGTCTTGCAGCATCAACAGTGCAGGCAGCACCGGAATTTCAAGGCGCGGCGGCGGGTTCTCGCCAACGATATAGTCGCTCAACACTTGGCCGCCCCATTTCACGCGAACAATATCCCCGCCTTTGGGATTGTCATAGGTATCCATCCACACGCTCACACCCTGACTCACGTGTTCCATGTTCAGCGGGCCGGGCACAGCTTGCGGGACCTGCGGTGCGTTCAAGTTGGCGGGCAGCGGTCCAAAGGTAAGGCTCACCTTCTTGTAAATCGCGGGGTAGCTTGGGTTCAAGGCCTTGTCTCACAAGGCATAGGTGAATACGGCGTTGGCATCGCCGAAAGCCCGAATCTTGTCGGCGTCGACGGGCACGGCGCTGTCGTAAGTGCCCGGAGCGGGTGCGTTGCCTGCAAAGATCGGTGGGGTGGCGGTCGGGTCTTCCGGAATATTGTCCGAATCAACCAGATAGATCGCCAGTTGATCGGTGGGGTGCCAATCCGGGTAGCCGGGAATCGTCACTGTGAGTCGACCACCCGCCGGTAGATTGCTGTCGTCGAGAAAATCTCCCGTAATCACCGGGGCCGCGGGCGGAACATGTTTGTAAGGCGGCAACCGATCACAGATGACAGTTTTCTCTGATGAAGGTGTTTCGAACCCCGTATAGTCTGTGATGATGTATTGAAGCCAGCAGGTCGCGTCGTCGGGAAGTTTATTGACCTCGATGGTCATGGGATAAGGAAAGGTTTCCGGAAACGATCCACCGCCGGCAGGGACAGTAAATTCGTGTTTCGCCACCTCCTCAAGTTTGCCGTTCCCGTTGTCCAGATAGAGTACGACGATGTCAGTTTCACCCGGTGGCGGCACATTGGGCCATGCCGGGATGTGAACCGTCAGCCCGTTGAGCAACCTTGGCCCGTTGAGCAGGCCGGTCGCCGCATCGGCATAATCCTCAGGCTTGATCTCGATCTCCATATCGGCAAGCGCTGCCCGGTACTCGGCACGCATTTTCAAATAAGCGCTATCCGCCTCACGTGGCTTGCGCCTGGTCTGTTCAGTCGCCATGTTCCTACTCTCCTGTCGCACCATTTAAGCCAGAGGCAATGCCACGGCCATTCCGTAGGTCGACAGCAAGGGCGCTGCATGCGCGGCGAACGAATTTGCTCGCCCGGCAGACCGAACTGACCTTGAGCAGATTAAGCACTCATGGAAAAAAAAACGTAACTGTCAAAGTTGACAGGTCGGTGCGTTTTTTTGGTTCTTCACGGAATCCCGGGGAACTGTAGGAGCCGGCTTGCTGGCGATGGACTCAAGTGCGCCGCGTTCAGCCAGTAAACGCGCGTTATCGTTAACGACCATCGCTGGCAAGCCAGCTCCTACAAGAGACCGCGTCCGAGTCGAAAATGAAGTGACCTCCAAACCAGTGAAAGAACCTTTTTTTGCACTGAAGCGATGGGTACGCGCTCTGAAACAAAGTTGAATCTTTCAAGCCCGCCGTCCCTTGACCAAATCCGTCGCACACAGCGTTATGCGCCGGCAGGCATCGGCCAGTTGCGGGCGGTCAACCACCAGGCCGATACGGATGTGCCCTGCGGCACTGGGGCCAAAGGCCTCCCCGGCCAGCACCGAGACGCCATAACCTTCCAGCAGGCGCTCGGCGAATTGCTGGGCGGATAATCCGGTCTGGCGCACGTCGACCATCACGAACATGCCGCCATCGGGGCGAATCGTCCGCAGGCCTGGGCAATGATCAAGGCTGGCGCACAGCAGATCGCGGCGTCGGCGATACTCCTCACGCATCAGTGCCACTTCCGGCAGGTTTTCATCCAGGGCCAACTGCGCGGCGTTCTGGATGAAATCCGGGATGCCGAACAGCATGCACAGCGACAGATTGACCAAATGCTCGCACAAGGGTTTCGGCCCGATCACCCACCCTACCCGCCAACCGCTCATGGCGTGGGACTTGGACAGGCTGTTGATGGTCGCGGTGCGTTCAGCCATGCCCGGCAGGCTCGCCGGGCTGATGTGTTCGCCGTCGTACAGCAGTTCACTGTAGACCTCGTCGCTGATCAGCCACAGGTCATGGCGTACGCACAGGGACGCCAACTCCCGCCAGATCGCCAGCGGCAAACTGGCGCCCGAAGGGTTGTTCGGGCTGTTGAGCAACAGCGCTCGGGTCCTGGGGGTAATGCGCGCTGCGACGTCGGCCGGGTCGACGCGAAAGCCGTTCTGCGATCGCACCGGTACCGGAATCACCTTGGCCCCGCAGGCGCCGAACACGCCTTCGTAGGTCACGTACATCGGTTCGGCGACTATCACTTCGTCCCCCGGATCCAGCAGGCATTGCGCCACCGAATACACCGCGCATTGTGCTCCCGGAAACACGATGACGTGCTCGCCATCCACGGCCTGGCCACTGTTGCGGCGATGACGCCGGGCGATGCTGTCGCGCAAGCCCTGGCTGCCGCGTACCGCCGGGTAGTGAGTGTCGCCGGCCAGCAGGCTGTCGATGGCCGCCCGGACGATGGGCTGCGGGGTGTCGAAATCCGGGTCGCCGATCGACAGCAGCAAGACATCGACTCCCTGTTCGCGCAACGCCAGCGCTCGATCGTGAATCTGCCAGGCCGCCGCGCCGTCACCGGCGATTCGTTGGGTCAAGGCTGAGTAGCGCATGGGGTTCTCCTAGTCGCGCGGTCTCCAATGCCACAACCCTATCTGAAATCCTGAAAGCCGCCACTTGTCGCCTGCATTTAGCCTGTTTAAAACAGCACAAGAGCGCTGAACTGTAGGAGCGAGCTCGCTCGCGAAAAACCTGAGGCCGTCGTTGGGCATTCAGGCAGCCCGCGTTATCGTTCACGTCCATCGCGAGCGAGCTTGCGATGAACGCAGGGACACCGCGGGCATTCAGGCAGCCCGCGTTATCGTTTGCGTCCATCGCGAGCGAGCTCGCTCCTACAAGGGTGGGGGGTGTTCAGGGTTTGCGCGTGGCCGCCTGCCAGACCCGGGCGATGTCGCTGGCCCGTTCGCGTAACAATCGCGGTGCTTCGCTGCAGGCCTGGGCCAGGGTCATGGGGCCGCTTGCAAGGGCGAACGCAGCATCGATGCCGTGCTCGTACAGCGCCTGATACCCTTCGCCCAGGGTGCCGGCGATGACGATCACCGGCACGCCCTGTTGCCGGGCAATCCGCGCCACACCAAAGGGCGTTTTGCCGCGCAGGGTCTGTGCATCGAAACGGCCTTCGCCGGTGATGACCAGATCGGCGCCGCGCACCGCGTCGGCCAGGCCAACCAGTTCGGCGACGACTTCAACACCCGCCTTGAACTGCGCGCCGAGAAAGGCCTTGGCCGCAAAGCCCAGACCGCCCGCCGCACCGCTGCCCGGTTCGTCACGCACATCCTTGTGCAGGACGCTGGCGCAGTGATCGGCAAAGTGCCCGAGGGCGTGATCCAGCAGTTGCACCTGTTCGTGCGTGGCGCCTTTTTGCGGGCCGAAAATCGCTGACGCGCCCTGGGCGCCGCACAGCGGATTATTGACGTCGGCGGCGATGTCGAAACGCAACTCGGCCAGTCGCGGATCGATGTCGCTGAGGTCGATGCGAAACAGCTGAGCGAGCGCCAGGCCACCCGGTGGCAAGAGCTGGCCTTGCGCATCGAACAGCTTCACGCCCAAAGCCTGCATGGCCCCGGCGCCGCCGTCATTGGTGGCGCTGCCGCCAATGGCAAGAATCACCCGCTGCGCGCCGGCATCCAGCGCGGCGCGGATCAACTCACCGGTGCCGAAGGTGCTGCTGATACAGGCATCACGTTGGTCCACCGGCACCAACTGCAAACCGCTGGCCTCGGCCATTTCGATAATCGCGGTGTGGCTGTGGGGCAGCCAGCCCCAGGCGGCGTTGACCGGTGTGCCCAGCGGGCCTTGCACCTCGGCATGCCGAAGCTGGCCACCGCACGCTGCCAGCACCGACTCGACCGTGCCCTCCCCGCCGTCCGCCATCGGGCATTTGATCAACTGCGCATCAGGCCAGACTTCGGCCAATCCAAGGGCGATGGCATCGGCCACGCCCTGGGCACTCAGGCTGTCCTTGAACGAATCGGGGGCAATCACGATTTTCATGGGAATTCTCCAGTTCCAATGCCCCCATGCTGCCAGCCGCCATGAACAATAACGCCGGTCCGCTGCACAAGCGGCGATAAGGATTATTGTTCATTTCCACAAAACCCGAGCGTTCACACCATCTCTTGTAGGAGCGAGCTCGCTCGCGAAAAACGTTCAGGCAACGCGTCTATCCAGGCAGCCCGCGTCATCGTTCACGTCCATCGCGAGCATGCTCGCTCCTACAAGGGACTACTTGTGTCGGTCTGGGGGAGCAGCTGAACGCCGAGGTAGAGTGCAAGCATGCCATCCAGGCGCAGCGGATCGACGCCGCTGAGCTCGGCAATCCGCTCCATGCGATAACGCAGGCTGTTGCGGTGAATGCCCAGGGCCTCGGCACAGGCCTGGCTCTGGCCATCGTGTTCGCACCAGCTGCGCAGGGTCGCCAGCAGCTGGCCGTTGTTGTCCTTGGCGATGACTTTACGCAGCGGGTTGAGCAGTTCGTCGAGGGCATCGTCGTTGCGATGACGCCAGAGCATCACCGGCAGGCGATAGCGGTTAAGGGTTAGCAAGCGTGATGCGGGCAATATCTCGCGACCATAGGCCAGCAAGTCGCCGACCCGACGATAACAACGACGCAATCCCGTCAGCCCATCGGCTTGCCCGCCCACGGCGATGCGCAGGATGTTCCAGCCCAGGCCGTCGAGCTTTTCCAGCAGCCGTTCATTCTCGACGTTCTGGCTGGCAGGTCGGCACCAGAGCAACGAAGACTTGGCCGAACTCACGCACCAACTGTCCGGATAGCGCGAGGTCAACCAGGCACTCAACGCCTCGACGGTTTGCCCCGGCCCGTGTTCCATACCCAGCTCGAACAGGTACGGCACTCGGGTCATTTGCGGTTTGAGTCCCAGCTGTTGCGCCTCGTCGATCAAGCGTGGCGAGCTGCCGGCATCGCTGAGCAACAACGCCAGCAGGTCATCACAACGCTGGCGCCGCCATTGCTGTTCAGCCTGCTGATTGCGTTGGCCCACCAGCATCTCGGCGGTCATGCGCACCAGTTCGGCGTAGGTGCGCAATTGCTCGGGTTCGCCGGTGATGCCCAACACGCCGATCAAACGCTCATCGAGCATCAGCGGCAGGTTGATCCCCGGCTGCACGCCCTTGAGATGGATCGCGGTCTGGGCGTCGATCTCCACCACGCGTCCGTTGGCCAGCACCAGTTGCGCGCCTTCATGCCGGGTGTTGACCCGCTCCGGTTCGCCGCTGCCGAGAATCAACCCCTGGCTGTCCATGACGTTGACGTTGTACGGCAAGATGGCCATCGCCCGGTCGACGATGTCCTGGGCCAGGTCGTGATCGAGTTCGAACATAGCGGGGATCCTTGAAACAGTGGTGGAACGGGTTGTTCACCCGCACAGGCCTTGGTGGCAAACCCTGTGCTCAGGCACAAAGACAGCCACCCTGAGGGTGGTCGAGACTCTCAGGGCGATCAACGTTACCCTTTGCATCGCAAAAAATCATAATAAAGAGAGAGCCGCCATGTCACAGAGCGCCGTAGCGTCCCAGGCCATCGCTGACGATAAAAACGCCGTCTACAAGCGCATTACCCTGCGTTTGATCCCCTTCATTTTCATCTGCTACCTGTTCAACTACCTCGACCGGGTGAACGTTGGATTTGCCAAGCTGCAGATGCTCGATGCACTGAAGTTCAGCGAAACCGTGTACGGCCTCGGTGCCGGGATTTTCTTCATCGGCTACGTGCTGTGCGGCGTGCCGAGCAACCTGGCGCTGACCCGATTCGGCCCACGGCGCTGGATCGCGCTGATGATGATCACCTGGGGCACGCTGTCGACCTGCCTGCTGTTCGTCACCACGCCCACCGAGTTCTACACCCTGCGCCTGTTCACCGGCGCGGCCGAAGCCGGGTTCTTCCCGGGCGTGGTGCTGTACCTCTCGCAGTGGTTCCCGACGTTCCGCCGTGGCCGCATCATGGCGCTGTTCATGTCGGCGATCCCGGTGTCCGGCTTGCTGGGCAGCCCGTTTTCCGGCTGGATCCTCAACCACTTCGCCGCGGGCCAGGGTGGATTGGCTGGCTGGCAGTGGATGTTTCTGCTGCAAGGCATTCCGACCGTGATCCTCGGTGCGCTGGCGTATTTCCTGCTCAGCGACAGTTACGCCAACGCCAAATGGCTCACGCCGTTCGAACGCTCGGTGCTGGAGGCTGACCACGCCGAAGACCTGGCCAACAAACCGAAAACCACCACCGACTCGCTGCTGGCGGTGTTCAAGAACCCGGCAATCTGGGCCTTCGGCCTGATCTACTTCTGTATCCAGAGTGGCGTGTACGCGATCAACTTCTGGCTGCCGTCGATCATCAAGAACCTGGGCTTCAGCGATAACCTGGTGATCGGCTGGTTGAGTGCAATCCCCTACCTGTTGGCCGCGCTGTTCATGCTGATGGTCGGTCGCTCGGCGGACCTGCGCAAAGAGCGGCGCTGGCATCTGGTGGTACCAATGTTGATGGGCGCGCTGGGGCTGCTGATCGCAGTGAACTTCGCCGCCAACCCGGCCATCGCCATCCTCGGCCTGACCATCGCCACCATGGGCGCCCTCACCGGCCTGCCGATGTTCTGGCCGGTGCCGACCGCCCTGCTCAGTGCCGGCGCGGCCGCCGGTGGCCTGGCGCTGATCAACTCCATGGGGCAAATGGCCGGCTTCCTCAGCCCGTACCTGGTGGGTTGGGTCAAGGACAGCACTGGCTCCACGGATGCGGCGTTGTATCTGCTGGCTGGCGTGATTGTCTGCGGCAGTCTGCTGGCGTTGCGCATGACCCGCACCCTGCGCGCCTGACCACCACATGATCACTGTAGGAGCTGGCTTGCCAGCGAAGGCGGCTTGTCAAACGACGGTTGTGTCGACTGACACGCCCTCTTCGCTGGCAAGCCAGCTCCTACAGTTTGTTCCGGCGTGCTCGATATTTCGATTTGCCCCGCCGAGCGATTCTGGTATCTGATTGAGCCTTTCCCACTGGTAAAAGGAT
Organism: Pseudomonas sp. GM55; assembly: GCF_000282395.1. Classification (NCBI taxonomy): domain Bacteria; kingdom Pseudomonadati; phylum Pseudomonadota; class Gammaproteobacteria; order Pseudomonadales; family Pseudomonadaceae; genus Pseudomonas; species Pseudomonas sp. GM55. The sequence continues at coordinate 14,420 of NZ_AKJJ01000092.1, forward strand.
TTGCTCATGAGCTATCGCACACTGGGTCATTCGGGTCTGCAGGTGTCCACCCTGACCCTGGGCACCATGATGTTCGGCGAACAGACCAGCACCGAAGACTCCCTGCGCATCATCGACAAGGCCTGGGACCAGGGCATCAACTTCATCGACACCGCCGACGTCTACACCAATGGCCGTTCCGAGGAGATCGTCGGCGAGGCCATCGCCAGCCGCCGCCACGAATGGGTGCTGGCCACCAAAGTCGGTTTCGGCCCGGTGGACGGCGTGCCGAACCGCAGCGGCCTGAGCCGCAAGCACATCTTCAACGGCATCGACGCCAGCCTGACGCGCCTGAGCACCGACTACCTCGACATCTATTACCTGCACCGCGAAGACCACAATACGCCGCTGGAAGTCACGGTGTCGGCCATCGGCGATCTGATTCGCCAGGGCAAAATCCGCTATTGGGGCCTGTCGAACTACCGTGGCTGGCGCATCGCCGAAGTCATCCGCGTGGCCGACAAACTGGGCGTTGACCGGCCGGTGATCAGCCAGCCGCTGTACAACATCGTCAACCGCCAGGCTGAAACCGAGCAGATCACGGCTGCGCAAAACTACGCTCTCGGCGTGGTGCCCTACAGCCCGCTGGCACGCGGGGTGCTCAGCGGCAAGTACGCGCCGGACGTGAAACCGGACGCCAACAGCCGTGCCGGCCGGGCAGACAAACGCATCCTTGAAACCGAATGGCGCGTCGAGTCCCTGCGCATCGCCCAGCAAATCCAGCAATACACTCAGGAACGCGGCGTAGGCATCGTCGAATTCGCGATTGCCTGGGTGCTGAACAACAGCGCCGTTACCTCAGCCATTGTCGGGCCGCGTACCGAAGCGCAGTGGGATGCCTACACTAAGGCGCAGACGGTGAAGATCACGACCGATGACGAAGCGTTCATCGATTCGCTGGTGACGCCGGGGCATGCATCGACACCGGGGTTCAATGATGTGAGCCACTTCGTGTCCGGCCGCAGACCGCATAGCGCTTGAAATCAATCGCGGGCAAGCCCGCTCCCACAGGTTTTGTGTCGATCTGCTGACTATGCTTTGGCTCAGAATCCTGTGGGAGCTGGCTTGCCAGCGATAGCGGTTTATCCTTCAATCGCGATGTTGGAAATATTGATCATCCGGACAATATTCAGCACAAAAACCACGTATCCTCCGCAGCCCGTTTTACCTTCAACTTCGCGAGGACAGCTTGTCTAAAGGTATCGCTCTATCGGTTTCAGCCTCGGTGCTGTTTGCCGTCATGTATTACTACACGTCGCTGCTCACGCCCTTGAGCGGTGTGGAAATCTTCGGTTGGCGCATGCTGCTGACCGTGCCGTGCATGACCGTGTTCATGGTGCTGTCCGGCGAATGGAAGCGCGTGCTGGAGATCGTTCAGCGCGTCATTGCCAACCCGAAACTGGTGGGCGCGCTGATCGCCTCCTCTTTCCTGCTCGCCGTGCAGCTGTGGCTGTTCATGTGGGCACCGCTGAACGGCTACAGCCTGGACGTGTCCCTCGGTTATTTCCTGCTGCCGCTGACCATGGTCCTGACCGGCCGCCTCGCCTATGGCGAACGCCTGTCTTATCTGCAGAAAATCGCCGTGGTGTTCGCCTGCCTGGGCGTGATCAACGAGGTGTATCAGGTCGGTGGTTTTTCCTGGGCGACCTTGCTTGTCTGCATCGGCTATCCGACTTACTTCGTCGTTCGCAAACGGCTGGCAACGGACAATCTCGGCGGCTTGTGGCTGGACATGGCGCTGACGCTGCCGGTGGCGATCTGGTTCGTTCAGAGCGGCGCACAAGGTTTCGGGGTGTTTGACCAGCATCCATGGTTGTCGCTGCTGATCCCGATGCTTGGCGTGATCAGTGCGTCGGCGCTGGTGGTCTACATCATTGCCAGTCGCCTGCTGCCGTTCAGCCTGTTCGGTTTGTTGAGCTACGTCGAACCGGTGTTGCTGCTGGGCGTGGCGCTGTTGTTGGGAGAGAGCATCAAGGCCGGCGAATGGCTGACCTACATCCCGATCTGGATGGCGGTGCTGGTGCTGGTGTTTGAAGGGTTCAAGCATCTGGTCCGGCAAAAGCGCAAACCGATGTAGCCAAAGCAAAAAAAAGCCCGATCAGTTGATCGGGCTTTTTTATATCTGCAACGGCTTAGTCGGTGGACAACACACCACGACGAACCTGATCACGCTCGATCGACTCGAACAGCGCCTTGAAGTTGCCTTCGCCGAAACCATCGTCGCCCTTGCGCTGGATGAACTCGAAGAACACCGGCCCCATCAGGGTTTCCGAGAAGATCTGCAGCAGCAGGCGCTTGTCGCCCGACTCGGATGAACCATCCAGCAGGATGCCCCGTGCCTGCAGTTCGCCCACCGGCTCGCCATGGTTCGGCAAACGGCCTTCGAGCATTTCATAGTAGGTGTCCGGCGGCGCGGTCATGAAACGCATGCCGATGCTTTTCAGGTGATCCCAGGTCTTGATCAGGTCATCGGACAGGAAAGCAACGTGCTGGATGCCCTCGCCGTTGAACTGCATCAGGAACTCTTCGATCTGCCCGGCGCCCTTGGACGACTCTTCGTTCAACGGAATGCGGATCATGCCGTCGGGTGCGGTCATGGCCTTGGAGGTCAGGCCGGTGTACTCGCCCTTGATGTCGAAGTAGCGGATTTCGCGGAAATTGAACAGCTTCTCGTAGAAGTTGGCCCAGTAGGCCATGCGACCGCGATACACGTTGTGGGTCAGGTGATCGATGATCTTCAGGCCGGCACCGACCGGGTGGCGGTCAACGCCTTCGAGGAACACGAAGTCGATGTCATAGATCGAGTTGCCTTCACCGAAACGGTCGATCAGGTACAGCGGCGCACCACCAATGCCTTTGATCGCCGGCAGGTTCAGTTCCATCGGGCCGGTTTCGATGTGGATCGGCTGGGCACCGAGCTCCAGGGCGCGCTTGTAGGCTTTTTGCGAATCCTTGACCCGGAACGCCATGCCGCACACCGACGGACCGTGCTCGGCCGCGAAGTACGAGGCCACGCTGTGGGGTTCATTGTTGAGGATCAGGTTGATCGCGCCCTGGCGATACAGGTGCACGTCCTTGGAGCGGTGGGTCGCCACCTTGGTGAAGCCCATGATCTCGAAGATCGGCTCCAGGGTATTGGGGGTCGGCGATGCGAGCTCGATGAATTCAAAGCCCATCAGGCCCATTGGGTTTTCGTATAAATCTGCCATGGTTGGCGCCTCATCATTTTTTTATCAATTAACAAAGGTTAGTTGTAAACAATGCTGAGACCGGTGGGTGGCGCACAGGAGATGCCCCGCACACTGCGGGCGAGAAAATCACCGTAGATCAGTTGAAACCCGAATATCTTCATTATCGACCCAAAGCTCTTGCGGGCGAGGCTTCTGCTGCCAGAAGACGATTATTATTGTATGCGTAACCTGATTCTACACAGCGTAAATCGGTTTGTCCGCCTTCTCTATCAAATCCCCTTTTTCCTTGCCCGCGCAAGGGGTTTATTGCAGAGGAAAATCCCCGCCAGTATCAACCCGCCACCCAGGCACATGGCCAGCGTCAGCGGCTCATCCAGCAGCAGCGCGCCAAGGATCACCGCCGTCAGCGGGTTCAGGGCAATGAACACCCCGGAACGCGTCGCACCGATTTTGCGAATGCCGTCGTAATAGCCAATGTACGCCAATGCCGATCCCAGCACGCCCAGGTACAAAAGACTCAACCATTGCTGCGCACCCAGATGGGCGATCGCGACAACATTCACCTCACCACGGACGATGCAGGTCATCCAGAGCATGGCGGTGCCCAGCAGAATCGAATACGTCACCGTTTGCACCGGCCCCAGGGTCTGGTTTAGCTCTCTGGAGCACAGCGAGTAGATACCCCAGCCGAGGACGCAGCCGAAAATCAGCAGATCGCCGAGCCAGGCGTCGGCTCCACCGGCCAACAATTGCGGGTTGCGACCGACGATCACCAGGCTCGCGCCCGCGATGCAGATCGCAATGCCGACCACTTTCGCCCGGTTCAGACGCTCCTTGAACAGCAGCCAGGAGGCCAGGCCGATCACGGCCGGGTTCAGAGCCACGATCAAGGATGCCCGTGAGGCGTTGATGTACTGCAAGCCATAAAAGAAGCACAGGTTGTAGAAAAAGATCCCGGAAAAGCCAAGCAATGACAATTGCAACCATTGCCGGGCGCTGGGCCGGGCCAGCGGTATCCGCGCCAGGCGCACAATCAGTAGCAACGCCACGCTGGCCAGCAGGAACCGCAGGCTGGCAGCCAGTAGCGGGCTGAGGCTGCCGGCCAGATAGCGTCCGGCAACAAAGGTACCACCCCAGACCATGGTGACCGCCGCCAGCTTTAGATACACCGGCAGATCCGAGGGTTTTGACAAGGTTTGCTCGCAGGTCGTCATAAGATTCCAGGGCCGGATGTCGGGGCAGATGACGTATCATTCGACTAATACCCAGTCATCGTAAAATGAGTAAATACTCATGACCCTCACTCAACTGGAGATTTTCTCCCTCGTGGCCGAACTCCACAGCTTCACGGCAGCGGCCAATCGCCTGGGTATTTCCCAATCGGCGGTATCCCATGCCTTGAAGTCCCTGGAGCTGGAATTGGGTGTCGAGTTGTTGCGCCGGCATCAATCCCGGGTCGAGCCAAGCGACATTGGCCAGCAGTTGCTGCTGCGCGCCCGAGCGATGCTGGGCCTGGCCAACACCCTGCGCCAGGAGGCGGCCGATGCGCGGGGCATGAAACGCGGCACGCTGCGCATCGGCTCCTTCGGCCCGACCTCATCGATCAAGTTGCTGCCGTTGATTCTGCAGCACTACCGCGCCGCCCATCCCGGCATCGAGGTGCATATCGACGAAGGCCCAGACCGCCAGGTACTCCAGTGGCTGGAGGAACGACGGATCGACATCGGCTTTGTGGTGTTGCCCGAGGAGCGTTTCGACACGGTCGCGCTGATCGAAGACCAGATGGTCGCGTTGCTGCCCGCCAGCCACCCACTGGCGGCTTACGACAGCCTGGACCTGAAGGATCTGTGTCACGCCCCGTTTGTGCTGACCGAGGCCGGCTCTTCGGAGCTGGTTTCACGCCTGTTCACCGCGGCCCGACTGACGCCCAACATCCGTTATCGCTGCTCGCAGTTGATGAGCACCCTGGATGTTGTCGCGCGGGGCGACGGGGTGACAGTGGTTGCCGAAGGTTCATTGCCCAATCAGATTGACAGCCGCTGCGTGAAAAAACCGCTGTCGCCAGCGGTGTTGCGCCAGGTCGGCCTGGCGGTACTCGATCGACGCCAGGCATCACCCGCGGCGCTGGCCTTTATCAATCTGGCTCAAAGCCTTGACTTCCATTGAGCGGCATAACCGCCAAGGGCCAACTATCATGGCCCATACCCGAACGCTTCATGGGAGGCGTATTGCCCTGCCAGCGTTTGAGAGCCCTACTTTTTCGTGACAGGATTCGCGAATGCCACTGAAAGCCAAAACCCGCAGTCGCAGCACAAGAATGGCTGTCACCCTGCTCAGTGGATTGCTACCGGTGCTGCTGGGGGCCACCATTCTTTACATGCAAGCAGGGCGCGCGCTCAAACAAGACGCCGAACAAACCGCCGAAGAAGCGATTCGCCAGTTCGACTTGATGCTCGACAATACCGCCCAGGCCGCCCGCGAACTACTGCCGTTGTCTGGTCAAAGTTGTGCTGACATCAATCTGGCTCTGCGCGAGCAGGTCACTCGCCGTCCATTTGTGCGCTCAACCAATCTGGTGTGGGACAACAACCTCTATTGCAGCTCTTTGTTCGGCGACTACCAGGAGAAGGTCAACCCCGGCGACTACACCCGGGGCGCCTTATGGCTCATGAACGGCAACCCGGTGACACCCAACACCGCCTTGCTGGTGTACCGACTGAGCGAAGGGAAAAAAGGCGCACTGACCACCCTCGATGGTTATCACTTGAGCAACATTTTGCGCTTGATCGGTCGCAAGACCTTGCTGTTGCTGCAGGTTGGCCCGGACTGGATGTCCGTCGATGGCAAGGTTCACACCGGTGCCGCGCCTGAAATGCCCGTTGCGCAAAGCGGTTTGACCTCCGAGCGCTATGCATTTGCCGTGCAAGCCGGTTTCCCCAAAGGCGAAACCTGGCGATACATGAGCAGCGAATATCCGCCGCTGTTCAGCCTGCTGATTTTCTTCGGGGTGATTGCCGGGTCAATCGGTCATTTCCTGCAAAAGCGCTCATCGGCACCCACCCAGGAAATGCAACGGGCACTGGAAGCTTGCGAGTTCATTCCATACTTCCAGCCCGTGGTGCATGGCGACAGCAAAAGCTGGTCCGGCGCTGAAGTGCTGATGCGCTGGAAACATCCGAAGGAAGGTCTGGTGCGTCCGGATCTGTTCATCCCGTTTGCCGAGCACTGCGGACTGATCGTGCCGATGACCCGCTCGCTGATGCGGCAAACCGCTGCCCTGCTCGCCCCGCAGTCCGCCAGATTCAACAAACCGTTTCACATTGGCATCAACATCACCGCCAGCCATTGCCAGAACCTGGAACTGGTCAAGGACTGTCGCGAGTTTCTCGAGGCGTTCGAACCGGGCTCGATCCATCTGGTGCTGGAGCTGACCGAGCGTGAACTGATCGAGCCCACGGCCACCACCCTGCAACTGTTCGAGCAACTTCGCGAACTGGGCGTGAAAATCGCCATCGACGATTTTGGCACGGGTCACTCAAGCCTTGGCTACCTGCGGCAGTTCAATGTGGACTTCCTGAAAATCGACCAGAGTTTTGTCGCCATGATCGGTATCGACACGCTCTCTAGCCACATCCTCGACAGCATCATCGAACTGGCAGTCAAACTCGACCTTGCCCTGGTGGCCGAAGGTGTCGAGACCCGTGAGCAGAGTGATTACCTGAGCGTGCATCAGGTCAACTTCCTGCAAGGTTATCTGTTCGGCAAACCCATGCCCGGCGCGGAATTCATTAGTGCATTAAGCGACCATTAACTCGCGGATTTAATCGATAAAACAATGCTTACACGCACCAATTTGAATCAAAACACTACTGACGTTACATGAAAAAAAAGACAGGATTTACTCTTGGCCAATTAACTACTACAATTTTTCATGCCTGCGCTGGATTTGCAGGTGAGCCACTATCACCGAGTCGCTTCAAGGCTCTTGGCTTATAGCTTTGTTTGCGGTTGGTATCAGCCAAACACACTATTGGAGTAAAGATATTGTCCAGACTCGCTGAATTTCGTGCAGCCGAAAAGGCCCTTCAAGAACAGCTCAAGCAGCTGGAATCCCTGAAGAACGATGCCGGGCTCAAGAAAGAAATCGAATTCGAAGAGAAGCTCCAGGGTTTGATGAAAACCTATGGCAAGAGCCTGCGCGACATCATCGCCATTCTCGATCCAAACCCGGCAAAATCCGGCCTGCAGGCAGCAGCACCTAAAACCCGCCGCGCCCGTGTGGTCAAGGTTTATCAGAACCCGCACACCGGCGAGCTGATTGAAACCAAGGGCGGCAACCACCGCGGCCTGAAAGCCTGGAAAGAACAGTACGGTGCAGCCACCGTTGACTCCTGGCTGCGCGGCTAACTCTCGCGGCGACAAAAAAGCCCTGCTTATGCAGGGCTTTTTCATGGGCTATCTAAATACCCGGGGCGAGCACCAGACAACTAGCTGACCGCCAACAACTTTGTGCTTAATCCATTTGGATATCTAAAATTTTTTCATGCATCGAAAAAGCACTGACGTCAACTAAAGTTTCAAGCTGTTACGGGCAACGTCTATTTCTTCTTGGCTCGCCTTATAAGCCTCGGCCTGCCCTGCGTAGGAAAGAACATAGGCTTTATCGGCATCCACCGCAGCCACCAATGTTTGAGAAAGCACGTGCCTGCCGTTTTGGGTGACGGTACAGGTTGTTTCCAGCGCGGCCAATCGACTCAAGGTAGTCGAATGAATTCGCGTGCAGACACTTTGATACCCACCCTGAAAGAAGTCTTTTTGTACTGACTTGCGCATCTCCAGCAACACGCCTTCGAGGTTTACCTGATGATTGGCTTGCACCGGGCTCATGGTCAGCTCCATCACCATGAGCGGCGATCCATTCTGATCGTTTTTTACCGCACGCTGGCGACTGACCCCCGAAGCCGATTCAGGCACGACTTCGATCTGCCAGCCCTGGGGCCAGGTCATAACGGGCGCATCGGCACGAGCAGCGGCGACCACCGAAAGCACGCCTAGCAGAATGAACAGCAGTTTACGGGATCGAATCATTGCAATGGACACTCACGGATCAAGCCGTAAAGTCTGGGCCCAGGCCGGCTGTCAGGCAATAGCCGACTGTTTGGGTTTGGTGATGTCCCAACCCTTGCGTATCATTGTCACCATTCGTTAGCCCACATATTTCCCGGAGGGCCCATGAGCCTGCACGAACTGAATTCCTTCCCCGGCGTCACCGCCCAACCGGACGCCGCTACGCAGAAATTTGTCTTCAACCACACCATGCTGCGGGTCAAGGACATCACCAGGTCCCTGGATTTCTACACGCGAATTCTGGGGTTTACGCTGGTGGAAAAACGCGACTTCCCGGAAGCCGAGTTCAGCCTGTACTTCCTGGCGCTGGTCGACAAAAACCAGATCCCGGCCGATGCCGCCGCGCGCACCGAGTGGATGAAATCGATCCCCGGCATTCTGGAACTGACCCATAACCATGGCACAGAGAACGATGCGGATTTCGCCTACCACAATGGCAACACCGACCCGCGCGGTTTCGGCCACATCTGCATCTCGGTACCGGATATCGTCGCCGCTTGCGAGCGCTTTGAAGCACTGGGCTGCGACTTCCAGAAACGCTTGAGCGATGGTCGCATGAAGAGCCTGGCGTTCATCAAGGACCCGGACGCCTACTGGGTCGAGATCATCCAGCCGGCGCCGCTGTAACCCGCACAACAAATCCCACATCTGGAATGCGTGAAACACAAAACCCCATGATCCATCATGGGGTTTTGTGTTTTCAGTGCCGGCGCCGATACCCCTCTGTAGGAGCGAGCTTGCTCGCGAAAAACCCGGGAACGCCTCGGGGCACCTGGCAACCCGCGTTATCGTTGGCGACCATCGCGAGCGAGCTC
>NZ_AKJJ01000093.1:0-11781 GCF_000282395.1 Pseudomonas sp. GM55
TGTAGCTCGCGAGCGAGGTCCAGACCGTGTCGTTGCCGGCACCGGCGAGCTCGGTCACCACGTCCCCAGAGTCGGTGACTTCGTAGATATCGTCGCCAACGCCTCCAGCCATGATATCGGCACCCGTGCCCCCGATGAGAACGTCATCACCCTCGTCACCATTGAGGAGGTCGTTGCCGCCCAAGCCGTTCAGGATGTCGTTGCCAGCACCTCCGCTGGCAATGTCGTCGCCTACCGTGCCGGTCCATATGTCGACACCGGCAGTACCGACAAACACATCACCGGCGGCCACCGTGGCCGTGGCGTCGGACGCAATGCTTTCGGCCACACCGAAGTCATCCACGTAACTGACCACCACGCGCACCTGGTCACCAACCTGAGCCTGGCCGAGCGTGAACGTGCTGGCGGTGGCTCCGGCGATGTCGACGAAGCTGACCCCGTTGGTCTCCTGCCACTGGAAGGTGAACAGCGCATTGCTGAGACCATCGACGTCGATGATGCTCGACGTGTCGGCGGTCAACACCTGGTTTGGAAACGCAAGCCCGAGGATGGTCGGCCCGGCAGTCGGTAAGTTGTTCCCCGACGAGTCGACGATCTCCAGCGTGCTGTTGGCATCCTGATACACCGCCCGAACACGGATGTTCAGACCGGCGACATCATCCGCCACCCGATAGGTGGCGCCGGTCGCCCGCGACACCTCGCCAGCGGCGAAAAAGGTGATGTCCTCAAAGACGCCCGAACCAGGGATGTTTTCGACCTGCCAGTAGTAAGCCACGGGACCTGTAACTGCGCCGGTCGGATTGGTCGCTCTCACATTGTCCGCGTCGTGGACCGACTGATCGCTGACGCGCAGCAGTTGGCCGGCGACAGACGCGTCGGTACGCGCACCGGTGGCAGCATCAAGGATCGCCAGACGCCCCACAGGAGCGCTGTTCAGGGCGGTGCCAACGCCGGACGGCTGCGCCTGGTCGGCGAACTGCAGACGCTCGATGCCCGTCAGGCGATCGACGCCATCACGCCCGGCCACCAGGTCGGTCACGATGACGCTGTTGCCTTCGACTGCGACGCTGTACTCCGAAAAATTACCGGAGAACACCGCTGTGTCGAAGTTGTCAGTGCCGGTCAGAATCTCCCGCACGATGACCAACTGGCCCGGGTTGTAAGTACCGTTGAGCATCGCCTGGACCATTGGCTCCATGCTGTTGAACGTGGCGATTTCCGCGCCAGTGCCATTAGCGTTTTCCCGTACGCTGATGCGTACGTTCAGCCACTTGTCACCGTCGATGATGTCGTCACCGCCGCGGCCTTCGATGAGGTCGCTGCCGCTGCCACCAAGGATGATGTTGCCGCCGTCGAAGAACGTCGCTCCGACTGGCAGCAGACCCGCCAGGCCGTTGATCAGGCTGATGTTGGTCAGCACACTGCCGGTTGCACCGGCGGTAGGCAGCGATGTCGCATCTTCGTTATCACCGCGCAGGAAGTCACCGTGGGACGAACCCGACAGACCTTCCATGATGTCGAAACGCACCAGTGCCGAAGCCCCCGAACCCGGCTGCACTGGAACATCGAAGAAGCGGTCGCTGTAATCGATGGTCACGCCCTGGGCGAGATCCTTGAAGGTCGCCCAGTCATAGCCCGAGCCGCCGATATAGCGGTCACCGAAGCCGAGACTGCCGACCATGATGTCGTCGCCGCCTTCGCCGTTGAACTTATCGTTCTCGTTGCCGCCGACGAATACATCATTGCCAATGACCGGGTCGTTGCCGAGCGGATCGAAGTTATCGCCAGGTGCGCCGTCCGAGGTGCCCTTCTCGATCCAGTCGTCGCCTTCGTTACCCATGTCCTGTTCGTTGGCTTTGCTGCCCAGGATGAAGTCGTTGCCCTGGCCACCAATGGCTTCGGAGGCGTCCTCACCGGTCACGATGAAGTCGTTGCCGAACCCGCCAATGATCAGGTTGATGCCGTTGCCTCCGTGCAGCACGTCGTTGCCGTCGCCACCCTGAATGTTGTCGTCGCCGCCGGTGTCGGTGATGATGTCGTCGCCGGCACCACCGCGCAGTTGGTCATTGCCGTTACCGCCGTCGAGGCGATCGTTGCCGGCATCACCCCAGACCGTGTCATCGCCATCCCCCGAGAGGAGGATGTCTGCGTTGTTGGTGCCACCCAGTACGATGTGCTCTTCACCTGTGTACCTGATGTAGTTGGTGTCCAGCCCCACGGTCAGCGGGTTGTCGCGGAATACTACCTGCACGGTGGGCGCGAGAGTCGGATCGACATTGCCCAGGCCCTCGTTGAACTGTTTGCCCTGGTCCACTTCCAGATAGAACCCAGGATCCGAGAACACCAGGCCCGGCAAGTGCGTGACCGAAGTGTTGGCCATGATCAGCTTGGCGAACGAGTTGCTTTCAAGTTCGGCATTCATCGACAGGCCAGAGGTACGCTCCAGGTAGTAGAAGCGGTCGCCGTCCTGCAGTTTTTCCAGCTGGTTCTCGAACACGAAGTTGAAGGTCGAGCCGAGCATGCCGCCGAACGGGGTTTTCTGTTCGGCCAGGCCGCCGATCCAGAGGTCGATGGCATCGACACCCGTGATCGTCACACCCTTCAGGTCATCGGCAGTACCCAGCTGCCCATCCTTGCCGGCCCGCGTTACGTTGGCCCAGGCACCGGTGCTGTTGAGGAAGTCCAGGCGGTCGCTTGGCTCATTAACACCACCATCGCCAAACACCAGCATCATCGCCGCAGCGCGTTTGCCGTCCATCGTGGCCGCCGCCGTGATCGTGCCATGCGTGCCATAGGCCGCGATGAAGTTGATCAACGACTCCGGATGCTTGAGGTGCTGCACCAGGTCGACCCAGCTGGTGTACGGCTTGAGTTGGGTATCACCAGTTTGGCTGTAGATGTCGCGGCGGATCGCATTGAGTGAGGGAATCCCCACGTCGCGGCCACGGGCGATGTTGAGCGCCGGCAGGTCGAGCGGCAGGCCGAGCAGGTTGTTGCGCAGCGCCTCGGTGACGAACTCGTCGATTTCGTTACCGGCTTGCCGCGTCACCCCACGTATGATTGCACTGGTCGCATCCTCTGGCGTCACGCCACTGGTGGCGTACGCCAACGGGTTGAGGAACGCCGCGATCAGGCCGGTCTGTTGATTGCCATCGGCATTCGGATTGCCGTCGCCCACCACTTGGAAGTTGGTATCGTAGCGATCGACGGTCTCGGTCAGCATCGAGTGGCCAAACCGGTACACGGTGTGGGCGAACTCGGCGACGATCGAGGCATCGAGGTCAACGTCATAGACCTGGGTCGGTGCGAAGAACAGGTCGATGTTGGGCTGGATGGTCCGCGCAAACTCCTCGAACACCAGGTGCTGATACTGCATCTCGGTGCCGAACTTGGCCGCCTGGAACAGGCGCTCACCATTCCACACCAGCGCGTTGACCTCATCCGGGTTGACTGGCAACACAGTCACCGGAGTCAGCAGCCACTCGTTGAGGAAGGCCACGTCACCCGAATCGAGCACGGTGTCCTTGGTTTGCTGGACCAGGCGGTTGTGCTCGGAGTGGAAGATCGCATGCACCGCGGTCAGGCCGATGTTCTCGTTGACCCGGCCGTCGCCAGCGATGTAGTGCGCATCCAGCAGTTCGTTGTCGTAGGTCAGTTTGGCTCCGGTCAGCGGATCGATCGGCACGGCGTTGCCAGCAATGTCATCCGCGTCCGGAACGAGCACGCCAAGGTTGTCGAACACCGGCACTGCATTGTTGTTAATGTCGACGAGGAACTGGTGACCTGTGCGCACAGCATCGGTCAGGTCAACGGGAGCAGCCGGATTACCTTCGACAAGGAAGTCATCCGGCGTGCCGCCAAGACCGTCAATGCCCTTCATCACGACCATTGGGAAGCCGTGTTCCCCCTTGATGAAATTGCCATAGGCATCGGTCGCCAACAGCGGGGCATTATCGACGTCGGCGTCGGTCAGGTTGATGCCGAGAATGTCACGGGCTTGCGCCTTGACCACCTTCCAGGTCGCCATGCCACCGATTTCGGTATCGTCCCCGGTACCAAACTTGCCATCCCCCCCCAGGTCACGGTTGGTGATCAGCCTGCCGGTCGCTATGGGCCCGTTGACGGTCAGCTGATAAGCGCGCAGGAACACCTGGTGCGACGGGTGCGAGCTATAGGTCTGGTTCTGGTCCACGAACGGCGAGGTGGTGTTGGTTTGCTCATGGATGTCGTCGCCGTTGCCGAGAATGCCATCCGGCCCTGGCAGGTTGGTCGCGCGGCTCAGCACCATGAAGTTGGTGTTGCCGCCTTGTACAAACAACGGATCATCCGGTTTCAGCGGGATGAAGATGGTGCCCGAACCGCCTTTGGTGACCAGGTCCAGGCCATGATCGAAGAACTGCCCGAAGAAGGTCATCCAGGCGTTGAACGGCGCGGACAACCCCGCATCCGCCGTGGTGTTCTCGAAAAAGTACACATCGTGATCATCGCCAGTACCGAACTGACCATCCAGGCCGGGGCTGGCGACAATCCGTACGCCATCCTTGAGCACGTCGTCATTGCCCGCACCCACCACGCCGAAGTCGAGATGCCCGTTCGCACCCGGGTCGAAAGCCGTGGCATAGGCCGCCGGGTTTTTCGACGTCTGGTCGACGATCAGATTACTGATGGTGCGTGGCTGCGAGTCAAACACAGCGCCGCTGGTCTGCTGATACGTCGTTCCCGGGCCGGCCGGCGAGCCGGGACCGAAGAAGTCGGCAGGAGCACCTTCGGCCGGATTGAAGACCGGATCGGTCAAGCGCGGAAAGACGTTATCGGCGGCACCAAACTCGGTGTGATTGTTGCCGTTGAGGTTCATCAGGTTGTTGTTCGACCCGTCGACCGCACGCAGACCCAACGGCGCACGGATATTCGGGATCAGCGAGAGGATGTCCTGACCGGCCGCATCCGCCTCGGCAATCTTGATCTGGTCAAGGATGAAGTTGAGGTCGGAGCGAACCATGTGAAGGCCCGCGCCGCCCGCGGTGGCATCGACTACAGGTATCGGCGCCGTTGGCGTGACCGGTGCACCGGGGGCTACGACGGCCGTCGGCGCGGAGAACAGGATCTCCGTGGTGCCGTGACCGTCCTGATAGATCGCCTTGACCCGCAACGACAACCCGGCGAGGTCAGGAGAGACCTTGAACGCGGTGCCGTCGGCGCTTTGGAACGCCAGGTCGCCCGCCGGCAACAGGATGATGTCCTCGAATACGCCGCTGTTTGGCGTTGCCTCGAACTGCCAGATGTAGGACACCGAGGAGTTGGTGATCAGGCCCAGCGGATTACCCGCTGCGACGTTGTCGTCATCGCGCACCCCGGCCACGCTGACCGTCAGCGTGTCGCCCACAGTGATCGCGCCGCCGTTGCCATCCGCGATAGTGGGACTGCCATCCGGTTGGGCATTGAGTCCCTCCACCAGCACTAGCTGGTTATCGGCGAACTGCAGGCGTTCGATATGCAGCAGGGTATCGGTGCCGTCGCGACCCGCTACGCTGTCTATCACTGTATAGACATCGTCCGCCAAATCGTCCGTGCCGCGGTCGTCAACAAAAACCGTATAATCGTCCTGAATCCCGGAGTAGATGGCGGTGTCGAAGGCCGCCCCGCCCGTCGAGGTGCCGGGCATGACTTCCCGCACAGCCTTGAGTTGACCAGGGTTATAGGTGCCGTCCAGCATGAACGGGATCATGTCGACCATGCTGTCGAAGCTGGCGATCTCGGGACCGGTATGGTTGACATCACCAGGGGCATAAACGGCAATTCTGACGTTGATCCATTTGTCGCCATCGATCAGATCATCGCCACCGCGGCCCTCGATCAGGTCACTGCCATTGCCGCCGAGGATGATGTTGCCAGTGGCAAAGCCGGTGGTCGGCAATCCGGCATCGGCCAGGAACTGGTCCAGTCCGCGGATCAACGCGACATTGGTCAGCGCACTGCCCGTGGTACCGCCGTGGTTGATGATAGTGACCGCGTCAACATCATCGCCTTTGAGTACGTCGCCAAAACTCGAACCGGACAAGCCCTCGACCTCGGCAAAACGGTCGAGAATCGACGCAGGTGAGGCGCCGACTGGATTGAACACCCCGGCATTCTGGTTTGGCGCATTGCCGTGTGGTTGCGCCAGCGCGGCCAGTCTCAGGTCAACGGTCACGCCAACCTTGTCATTCTTGTAGGTCACCCAGTCGAAACCGGACATGCCGTCCATCTTGTCCTGGGCATCGCTGCCGACGAAGATGTCATCGCCACCCTCGCCGATCATTTCGTCGAAACCGCCACCACCGACAAAGATGTCGTTGCCGATCACGTCGTCATTGAGCAACGGCGAGAAGTTGTCGCCAGGCGCACCGTCCTGGGTGCCCTTTTCGATCCAGTCATCACCTTCGTTGCCGGTCGGTGGCAGGTTGGTCTTGGCACCGAGGATGAAGTCGTCACCCTGACCGCCGAAGGTGGTAGTGATGTCTTCCGTGGTGATGATGAAGTCCTGGCCATCGCCACCCAGGATCAGGTTGCCTGCAGCAAGCATGCTGCCAACCACGATCACATCGTTACCGGCATTACCTTCCAGACGGTTGTCACCGAACGAGTCGGAAATGATGTCATCGCCCGCGCCGCCCAGTACCGCATCGTTCCCGGCACCGCCTTCGAGGCGGTCGTTGCCGGCGTCGCCGTAAAGGGTGTCATCGCCGTCACCGGAGATGATGATGTCATTGCCGGCGGTGCCGCCCAAGACGACATGGTCTTCACCGGTGTATTGCAGATAATTGGTGTCCGTACCGGGGGTGTCGGGGTTGTCGCGAATCACCAGCGGCACGACTTCCACGCCGTTGATCATGATGCCGCCCGTCGGATCGGCGCGGCTATCCAGGCCAAGGCCGGTGAACTGAGTGGCCTGATTCACTTCGAGGGTGAACGTCGGCGTCAGGAACACGGTGTTCGCCAGGTGGGTGACATCGGTGTTGAGCATGATCAGCTTGGCAAAGGAGTTGTTCTCAAGCTCAGTGCCGAAGTTCAGGCCCGCGGTACGCGACAGGTAATAGAAGCGGTCGCCGTTCTGCAACGCCTCCATCTGGGTTTCGAACACGAAGTTGAACGTCGAGCCGAGCATGCCGCCGAACGGCATCTTCTGTTCGGCGAGGCCACCGACCCAGAAGTCGATGTCGTCCACACCGGTGGTGGTGACGCCATTGACCATGGCGTAGATGCCCGAACTGTTGAGGAAGTCCAGGCGATCCGCTAAACCCGCGGTAAAGGTACGCTCATTGGCCGTACCGGCATTGATCACCGCGCTGCCGCCAAACACCAGGGCAGCAGCGACCGCACGCATCTCGACCATCGTATCCACATCGGCTGCCGTCAATGCCTCGTGGGTACCGAAGGCCGCGATGAAGTTGACCAACGACTCGGGGTGCTTGAGGTTTTCGGCCAGGTCAGCCCAACTGATGTACGGCTTGAGTTGGCTGTCGCCAGTCATTGCGTAGAACTCACGGCGCGCCTCATTCAAGGTGGGGATGCCCGTGTCGCGACCACGCGCCAGGTTCAGGCTCGGCAAATCGAGCGGCAGACCGAGCAGGTTGTTGCGCAACGCTTCGGTGACGAACTCGTCGATCTCGTTGCCGACCTGACGGGTCACACCGCGAATGATCGCCCCTGCCGCTTCGTCCGCAGTCGCCCCGCTGCCGGCGAACGCCAGTGGGTTGAGGAAGGCCGCGATCAGACCCAGTTGCGAGTCCGGGTTGAGTGGGTTGGTGAGGAGCGGATTGAACTCGGGGTCGAAGCGATCGACGGTCTCGGTCAACATCGAGTGACCGAAGCGGTACACCACGTGGGCGAACTCGGCGAAAATTGCCGGGTTGATCGAGGTGTCATACCCATTGGGCGCAAGGAATTCGTCGACCTGCGGCTGAATGGTCCGTGCGAACTCCTCGAACACCAGGTGCTGGTACTGCATCTCGGTGCCGAACTTGGCGGCCTGGAACAGGCGTTCGCCGTCCCACACCAACGCGGCGATCGCGGCGGGGGTAGTCGGTATCGCAGTCACGTCGTCAACCAGCCACTCATTGAGGAAGGCCAGGTCACCGGAGGCCAGGATGGTGTCCTTGGATTGCTGGACCAGGCGGTTGTGCTCGGAGTGGAACACATGGTGCACGGTGGTCAGGCCGATGTTCTCGTTGACCCGACCGTCGCCGGCAATGTAGTGGGCGTCGAGCAGTTCGTTGTCATAGGTCAGGTTGTTACCGGCCCCGTCAGTTAGCTGCGCATTGCCGATAGCGTCACCAGCATCCGCCTGCAGGGCCCCACCGATGACGACCGGCGCGGCATTGTGGGCAATGTCATCAAGGAAACCATGCCCGGTACTTACGGCGTTGGCCAGACTGATCGGAGCATCCCGGTTGCCTTCGACCAGTTGAATGACGTCATCAGTCGTCCCGGCAATCCCGTCAGCACCGTTACTGACGTGCATCACCACCTGCGGCATGCCGCTCGGCCCGCGGATGAAGTTGCCGTACGCATCGGTTGCCAGCAACGGCACGTTATGCACATCAGCGTCAGTCAGGTTGATGCCGAGAATGTCACGGGCCTGGGCCTTGACCACTGCCCAGGTCGCCATGCCGCCATTTTCGCCGCTGCCATCATCTTCCGTGCCGAACTTGCCATCGGCGCCGAGATCGCGGTTGGTAATCAAGCGTCCCGTTGCAACAGGATCGCCTGCCGCATTGATGACGTACTCACGCAGGAACACCTGATGCGACGGGTGCGAGCTGTAGGTCTGGCTCTGGTCGACGAACGGCGAGGTGGTGTTGGCCTGGCCATCATCGGCAGTGCCAAGTGTTCCATCCGCGCCGGCGGTACGCACCGCACGTGGCAGCACCATGAAGTTGGTCGGGCTATTTGGGTCGAACAACGGATCGTCCGGCTGCAGCGGAATAAACACGAAGTCGTTAGCGCTCTTGGTGACCAGGTCGAGGCCGTGGTCGAAGAACTGGCCGAAAAAGGTCATCCACGAGTTGAAGCTGGCGGTCAGGCCGACGTCCGGCGACACGTTGGGCATGAAGAATACTGGCTTGTCATCGGTCGTGCCGAACACGCCATCCAGCCCTGGGCTGATGACAGTCTGTGAACCCGGATTGGCCGCTGCGGCCGCGACCGCCGCCGGATTGTTGGCGGTCTGGTCGACGATCAGGTTACTGATAATCCGTGGTTGCGGGTCGATCACCGTCCCTGTCCCGGCGTAATCCGCCGATAGAAAGGAAGGATCAAGCAGGCGCGGGAAGGTATTGTCCGAGGCGCCAAACTCACTCTGGCCGGTGACCAGGTTGTTGAAGCTGCCATCGACGGTACGCAGGCCGAATGGCACCTGGCTGTTGGGAAGCAAATCAATGAGGCTTGCGCCGTCGGCATTCGCTTCTGCGATGAAGATTTGCTTGAGGATGAACTCCAGGTCCGACTTGTTGAAATTGGCCATTTTGGATTGCCCTCGATCTATTTGGGTAAAGGCACGGGACGAGAGAATCCGCCCGCGCCAAGTCAAGTGCTGGCTTGCGCAGTTTGTTGGTTATGTTTTTTGGCGAGAGATCTGGCGTTACCCGGGACCCGGGATACGCGCCTGGAATTCGCGTAGTGAATTGCTCGCCGGTCGATCAGGCAGAACGGATTCGAGCCCTGGGCGGGTCATGGAATCGGGAAGTGAAGGCGAACGTCCTGGACAGCCCCTTCCCTCTGCAAAAGCACGAAATGATCGACATAAGTCTGCTCCTCTCCGGGAAATCACCGCGCCTTGCGTTGCCAAAGCGATGGCAAGCTTCAGGCGGGCGGGGCCCCCGATAACTAAGACTAAAGTTCCATAGCAAATCTTTGTCAATATTACGTCGCTAAAACAGACGACTGGTATTTTGACCTCGCAACTAGCTGTTTTTAAAAGATATATAGGCTGTTGAGTGCAGGTATAGAGCGAAATGTTATTTCGAATGGCTACTCCACCACCTACGCTGCTGCATAAGGGAGCAACGCAGCGATTTCGGAAGACCCGCCATTCATAGAGCGACCAGCCTGCGTGTCCATAAGCTGTTCAAGGAACTACATTGACCGTTAGCCGTTGTGCCACAAGGGCAACCGGCTTTTCGAAGTGGGAGGATCAACATGCCCAAGCAGTCGAGCATCCGTTCCGAACTGGCCGACGCGCTCGTTCGCATGCGCCGCAGTTTTTACTCGCTGACAGGGTTCAGCGGTGTCATAAACGTCATGATGTTGACGCCAGCCGTTTATAGGCTGCAGGTCCATGATCCAGCCCTGGTCAGTCGCAACGTCACGACGCTGGCGATGTAGACGGTCCTGGCGGTTGGACTGTTCTTGCCGATGTCCACGCTGGAAATGGTCCGCACCCGCGTGCTGATCAGGGTCGACAACTGCCTCGACATGGACCTCAACCGGCGCAAACCGGGGGCCGGCACCATCACCGACATCGACGAGTCGGCCGCTCGCCGCGACCTCGCCGAAGAAGAAGTGAAGCGCGCCAGGGCCGGCCACTGGCCAACGCTGGATTTCATTGCTGGCTACACCGGGGGTGAGAGCCAATCACTCTCCGAGTTGAATCAACGAGTCTCGATCAGGCTCGTATCGTCGTGTGAGGGGAAACGGCGGCAACCAGGACTGCTTGAGCGATTTCTGCTGCGCGCGTGCTGTCTCCAGCTCTTGATGGGTTTCACTGAGACCGTCGATGCTCTTGACCACCTCCGCCGCCCGATTGAAGGCAGAACGATCATCCAGCACCGGCTCGCGGAAGATCGAATCAATGTCGGTCAATTGCTTGATGCCTGCGGCACGGTTCAGCAGGGAGAATGCGCGCGCCGAACCGGAGGGTACGGGTGGCCGTCGAAAAAGGCCTGAAGCAAATACAGAAAGCCTGGGCCGATCGTCTCGGTAGCCCTGATGCGGCATGGGCCGTCATCGCTCAATGTGTGGGAACGCCAGTCCTGTCCCGAGCAGTCGAGAAAGAACGAACTCGCAAGGAAATCATTGCCTCGACCCGCAAAGCTATTGAAAAGAGCTATTTCACGCCGGAAAAATAGAAGAGCGTCTCCGATTATGCGAGAGCAGCTCGCAACGTCATGACCATCGCTATCGCTGCAAAACCCTGGTCGATTCAGCCCTCCCTGAATTCCCACAGCGAATGCATTCATGAGGCAATTGAGTGGAAAGAGAAAGGGAGGGCATCCATTGCCCTCCCTTCTTCTGTTCCGCCCTCTTGCGACAGTACTGACCAGGACCTCAAGTGGCCAGAATGAAGTCCGTCTGATCAACGGCCGCGCTGCTGACACCGACAAGGCGGATGGAGTCCGCCCCGATCCCGACCACCGTGTCCGCCCCATCAGCCGCGATGCTCACGTTGGCAGCGAAGGTCACGCTGGTGATCCCCAGTGCCGTGATATTGAGCAGGTCCTGCCCTGCGGCCGCATTGGCGCCGAAGCTCAGGATCGCATCGTTGCCGAAGCCCGGGCCAAACACGAAGATATCGTTGCCGGCGCCGCCGACCTGCGTGTCGTTACCCGCGCCGCCGATGAGCACGTCATTACCCGCACCACCCACGATCACGTTGTCGAGCTCGTTGCCGCTGCCCAAGAAGTTGCCGGTGCCGCCAAAGAACAGATTCTCGACGTTGGCACCCAGCGTGTAGCTCGCGAGCGAGGTCCACACCGTGTCGATGCCGGCACCGGCGAGCTCGCTCACCACGTCCCCAAGGTCGGT
>NZ_AKJJ01000094.1:0-9387 GCF_000282395.1 Pseudomonas sp. GM55
TTGCCCGCGAAGAGGCCGGCACATTCAACATCCTCATCGCCTGACACTCCGCCATCGCGAGCAGGCTCGCTCCCACAGGGGGTTACGCGTTGGCCGAATAACGCTCGCAATGGAAATCCCGATCACCCAGGCAGCTCTGCGCTACGCGCACGCGCTTGAGGTACAGACCGACATCCAGCTCGTCGGTGACGCCAATGCCGCCGTGCATCTGCACCGCTTCGTTGGCCACCTTGACCGCCGTGTCGCCGGCCTTCCATTTCGCCAGGCTGACCAGTCGAGCCCGTGCCCCAGCGTCGACGCTGGCGTCATCCAGGGTCGCCAACGCGGCCATCAGCGCGCTGCGGCTCAACGTCAGGTCGATGTACATTTGCGCGGCGCGATGTTGCAGGACCTGGAAGGTGCCAATGGGTGTGTCGAACTGCACGCGGGTCTTCAGGTACTCCAGGGTGGTTTCGAACAGTTGCTCGGCCATCCCCAACAGCTCCGCCGCGAGGCAGGTGCGGCCACGGTCCAGCGCGGTTTCCAGCGCGGTCCAGCCCTCACCCAGGGTGCCCAGCAGCGCCTCGCTGCCCAATTGCACCTGGTCCAGTTGCAGGCGTGCGCTGTTTCGCGAATCGATCAGCGACAAGGCGCTGATGGTCAACCCCGGGGTATCGGCCGGCACCAGGAACAGGCTGATGCCGTGCGTGTCGCCCTGCTGCCCGGACGTGCGCGCCGCCACAACATAGGCATCGGCACCCAGACCATCGACCACCCAGAGCTTGTCGCCGTGCAAGCGATAGCCCTGCCCTTCGACTTTCGCCTCAAGGGCAATGCGGCTCGGGTCGTGACGTAAGTGTTCGTCCACGGCCAGGGCCAGGCGCTGTTCGCCACCGATGACGGCTTGCAACCAGCGCGTCCGTTGCGCGGAGTTGCCCGCCAGAAGCACCAGCGAACCGCCGAGAACTACGCTGGACAACAGCGGCGTGGCGGACAGGTTGCGGCCCATGGATTCGAAGATCGGCCCAAGGCCCTTGCAACCAAAATCCAGGCCACCGAAGTCTTCTGGAAACGGAATCGCGCTCCAGCCCAGGTCAACCGCGTCCCGCCACAACTGCGCATCGAAACCCGGCTCCACCGCACCATCGCGCAGTCGACGCTGGACGCTGACCGGGCTGCGGGCCGCGAGAAAGTCCCGGGCACTGTCGGCCAGCAAACGCTGTTCATCGCTATAACGCAGACTCATGGGGTGACTCCTTTTTTAGCGTCGGGCAAGCCCAGCACGCGCTTGGCGATGACATTCAATTGGACCTCCGAGGACCCGCCGGAAATGGTCAGCGCATAGCTGTTCAACCAGGAGCGAGTCACCGCCAGTTGCTGCTCGCTGAATGCCGTGCTCTCCCAGCCAAAGGCATGCCCGCCCATGGCATCGAGCAACACTTCGAACTTGTCGCGTTCCTGTTCGGTGTGCACCAGTTTCATGATCGACATCAGGCCGCCGATGTCGTCGCCGGCCCGCGCCTCCTCCCCCATGCGCTGCACGGTCAGGTTGTAGGCATGCTCGTTCATCGCACAGGCCGTGGCCCGCGCCTGCAAGGCGTGTTCGCTCTGACTCCGGGGCGCCGGCACGTATTCACGCATCAGCGCCAGCAGGTCGAAGTGCGACGGCAGGCTGAACTCGCCGAACTTCGACATCGCCTTGCGTTCGTGCTGCAACAGGTACTTGGCCAGGTTCCAGCCGCCGTTCAACGGCCCGATCAACTGGCTCTTGGGCACTTTCACGCTGTCGAAGAACACCTGGCAGAACGCCGATTTGCCGCTGATCAAATCGATCGGCTGCGGCTTGACCCCAGGGCTGCGCATGTCCAGCACGATCAAGCTGATACCTTCGTGTTTCGGTGCGCTGAAATCAGTGCGCACCAGGGCATACATCCAGTCGGATTTGTCGCCGTAGGAGGTCCAGATCTTGCTGCCGTCCACCACGAAGTGGTCACCGGCATCGCGGGCGGCCATTTTCAGGCTGGCCAGGTCGGAGCCGGCGTTAGGCTCGGAGAAGCCCTGGCACCAGCGCACTTCGCCGCGGGCAATCGGCGGCAGCAGATCGCGTTTCTGTTGTTCGCTGCCGTAGGCCAGCAGCACCGGCCCGAGCATCCAGATACCGAGGTTGATCTGTGGCGGCCGGCACTTGATGCGCCGCATCTCGCTTTCCAGCACCGCCAGTTGCTCGTCACTCAAGCCGGCACCGCCATATTCCTCGGGCCACTCGGGGCAGAACCAACGCTTGTCGCGCATGCGTTCGAACCACAGGCGCGCATCTTCACAGGGAAATTGCGGGTTCTGACTGCCCCACACCACATCGCCTTCAGCCATGCCCGTGCGCATCGACAGCGGGCAGTTGGCCTCCAGCCAGGCACGGGTGTCGTGCCTGAATTGCTCGATAGTGCTCATGAAAGTCCCCTTCGACCCGCCCCGGATCCGGGGCGAGTACGGTTTTTGTTTTTGATGGACCAGCGTCAGCGTTGGGTGCGCGGCATGCCGAGGCCAAACTGGGCGATCAGCTCGCGCTGGATTTCATTGGTGCCACCGCCGAAGGTCAGGGTCACCGAACTGCGCAATTCGTATTCCAGCTCGCCCTGCAGCAGCGTCGCCGCCGAGCCGCTGCGCATCGAACCATTGGCGCCGAGGATCGCCGCCAGCTTGCGCAGGATCTCGATGGCCGACTCCGAGCCGAACACCTTGGTGGTCGAGCTCAGCGCCACGTCCATGCGCTCGCGTTCGAGGTCGGCAGCGATGCGCATATTGATCAGGCGCATCGCCTCCAGCCGCGCATAACACTCGGCCAGCGAACTGCGCACCCAGGCCTTGTCCATTGCCCGATGCCCCTGCTCGTCGCGGGCCCGCGCCCACAGGTAGACCCGACGAAACAGCGCCACCACCTTGTCCGACCAGGTGCCAAGGCCGAGGCGTTCGTGGTTCAGCTGCGAGGTGATCAGCTTCCAGCCACCGTGCAACTCGCCCACCAGCATCTCGTTGGGCACCCGCACGTTGTCGTAATAAGTGGCCGTGGTCGGAATGCTGGTGGTAGGAATCAGGGTGTGGGAGAAGCCCGGTGTCGTGGTGTCGACGATCAGCAGCGAAATGCCTTTGTGCCGTGCCTGGGTCGGGTCGGTACGGGCCGCCAGCCAGACGAAGTCGGCCGATTCGGCACCCGAGGTCCACAGCTTGTTGCCATTGACCACGAAGCCTTCGTCGTCCTGGCGGGCGCTGGTTTTCAGCACCGCCAGGTCGCTGCCGGCTTCCGGCTCCGAGTAGCCGATGGCGAACATGATCTCGCCTGCGGCAATGCCGGGCAGGAAGCGTTCTTTCTGCAGCTCGCTACCGTGGGCCATCAAGGCCGGACCTACGGTACTGATGGTCACGAACGGCAGCGGCGCGCCGGCGATGTTGGCTTCTTCGAAGAAGATCAACTGTTCGGTGGCGGCGTAACCCTGGCCGCCATGGGCCTTCGGCCAGCCGACTGCAAGCCAGCCGTCGCGCCCCATCTGGCGGATGGTCTGGCGAAACAGTTCGCCGCCTTCCTTGCCGCGTAACTGCTCGCGCATGTCCGGGGTCATCAGGGCCTGGAAATAGTCCCGCACCTTATGGCGCAGGGCATGTTGTTCGGGAGTGAGGTCGACGAACATCTGCTGCTCCTTAGGCTGCGCCGAGAATCAGGCCGCTGGTGGGTACGCCGGTGCCGGCGGTGACCAGCACGTTCTGCACATCCGCCACCTGGTTGACCGCCGTGCCACGCACCTGGCGCACCGCTTCGGCGATGCCGTTCATGCCGTGGATATAGGCTTCGCCCAGTTGCCCGCCGTGGGTGTTGATCGGCAGTTTGCCGCCACGGGCGTGGTGCCCGGCGCGGATGAATTCCTTGGCTTCGCCGCGTTTGGCAAAGCCGAACTCTTCCAGCTGTGGCAGCACGAACGGGGTGAAGTGGTCATAGATCACGGCGGTCTGGAAAGACTCGGGACCGAGGCCGGACTGGCGATATAGCTCGCGGGCGACCACACCCATTTCCGGTAGCCCGGTGATGTCGTCGCGGTAGAACGAGGTCATGCTCTGCTGACCGTGGCTGATCCCTTGGGAGCCCGCCTTGATGGTCACCGGTTTCTGCCGCAGGTCACGGGCGCGCTCGGCCGAAGTGATGACCATCGCCACGGCGCCATCAGATTCCTGGCAGCAATCGAGCAAGTGCAGCGGTTCGCAGATCCAGCGCGAGGCCTGGTGTTCTTCCAGGGTGATCGGCTTGCCGTGGAAAAACGCCTGGGGATTGGTCGCGGCAAAATCCCGCGCCGCCACCGCGACACGGCCGAAGTCTTCGCTGGTGGCGCCATAGGTGTGCATGTAGCGCTGGGCGAACATGCCGACCCAGGCCGCCGGTGTATGGAAGCCGTGGGGCATGTACCAGCCGTAGTTGACGTTGTCGAAGGTCGGCGTCGAAGCGAAGCCGTAGGCACCGGTGCCGAAGCGATACCAGGAACGCTCGTTCATGGCCCGATACACCACCACCACTTTCGCCATCCCGGTGGCCACCGCCATCGCCGCGTGCATCACCGGTCCGCAGGCCGCGCCGCCGCCATGGGGCACTTGCGAGAAAAACTTGACGTCCTTGCACCCCAGCAGTCGGGCGATTTCGTACTCCGGGACCTTGTCCACCGAGTAGGAGCTGAAGCCCTCTACCTCGCTTGGGTCGATGCCGGCATCCTTGAGCGCGCTCAAGGTGGCCTCCAGGGCCAGGCGCAATTCGGTGCGTCCGGAGTTCTTGGAAAATTCGGTTGCGCCTAGACCAACGATCGCGGCACGCCCGGAAATCGATGAATCAGTCATCTGTGTCTCTCCGGCTGTCAGGGCAGGACCAGCGCGACCGTGCCGGTCACGTGGTTGCCCATGGAATTTTTGCCGCTCAAGGTGATTTCCACCGAACGGGTGTCCGCATCAACACCGGTGACGCTGCCATTGAAGGTCATGCAGTCACCGGGATAGTTCGGCGCGCCGAGCTTGATTTTCAGCGCGGTGAATTGCGCCAGTGGCCCGGCCCATTGCTCGATGAACCGCTGCACCAGCCCGTTGGTGGTGAGGATGTTCATGAACACGTGGGGCGAACCCAGGGCACGGGCCGCCTCAGCGTCGTGGTGACCGGGGAAGTAGTCACGGGTGGCAATCGCGCCACCGTTGATCAGGGTCACCGTGATCGGCACGGCAAGTTCCGGCAGTACTTCGCCGGGGCGCACGTCTTCAAAGCGCTTGGTGTTCTTCGAGGTCATATTTCCATCCCAGCTTGTCGTTATCGTTGAGCCAGTCGCCCAGGCGTTCCAGGCTTGCCGCCGAGCCACCCAGGGCAAGGCACAGGCCGCGGCTCCAGTAGAGAAAACGGTGGATCGGGTACGTCAGGTCGACGCCGATGCCGCCATGCACGTGCTGTGCGACATGGCCGATGCGGTGCCCCGCTTCACAGGCCAGCCAGGCGGTGGCCAGGGCTTCGGAAGGCGCCAGCAAGCCGGCATCGACGCGGTAAGCCAATTGCCACAGCGCGGTGCGCAAGGCTTCGACGGCGATATGGGTATCGGCCATGCTCATCTGCACCGCCTGGAAGCTGCCGATGACCCGCTCGAACTGCCGGCGCTCGCTGACATAGGCCACGGTGCGGCGGATCTGCTCTTCGCTGACCCCCAGTTGCAGGGCTGCCAATGCCGCTGTACAGCGCAGCTCCAGCCAGGCGACGGACTCCGCCGGCAGCAGCGCGGTGGCGTTCACGGTCAAGCCTGCGACGTGCAGGTCGGCCACCGCTTCCCCGTGGGTCAACACCGCCGACACCCGCTGTATCTCGGGCGCCGCCAGGTCGAGCAGCAGCAAGCGCGGTTGGCCCTCGGCCTGCACCAGTACCAGTGCGGCGCTGGCCTGGTCACCCAGGGACAACGCCGCGACCCGGCCATTGATCGACCAGCCCCCGGCATTCGCCTGCGCCTGCAGTTCAATGCCCCGCGCACTGCTCAAGCCGTCGACCGACAAACTCAGCAGCGCCTCGCCGGACACCGCTTTGGCCACCCACCCGGCACTGTCGCCAGCATCAAAACGGGCCAGGGTCGCGGCCGCCAATTGATGACGCCACAACGGCACCTGGGCCAGGGCCTTGCCCTGGGCTTGCAGCACCAGCATCAGTTCGGTCATGCCCAGACCGCTGCCGCCGTGCTCTTCGGGGATCGCCAGGGCATGCAACCCGGTCTCGATACACAACGCCCACAGCGGCGCCATCATCGGTTCGCCACTGGTGTCCCACTGGCGCATGTAGTCGTCATGGCAATGATCGACAAACAAACCGTCGGCCATCTGCGCAATGGCGCGCTGGTCTTCGCTCAATTCGAAATCCATGGTGGCTCCTATGCCTCTACCGGCCGGAACATCGGCAGGGTCAACTGGTCATCGAAGGTCTGGAACTCGACCTGCAAATGCTGGCCGATCTGCAGTTGCTCGCGTTCGATTCCGACCAGGCCGGCGATCAGGCGCACGCCCTCTTCCAGTTCGATCAGGCCGATGGGGTTGGGGTAATCGAACGGTGGCACTTCGGGGTAGTGCATCACCACGAACGAATACAATTTGGCGCGACCGCTGGCCTCTACGGTGTCCCACTCGAAACTGTGGCACTCGATACACACCGGTGCCGGTGGATGACGCAAGGTCTTGCACGCTGTGCAGCGCTGGATCAGCAACTGCCCCTTGTCGCAGCCTTCCCAGAAGAACCGGGTGTCATCGCTGATGCCCGGCAACGGACGCTTGGGTTTGGCCGGTGCCGATTCAACTTTGGCCGGCGCCTGGGCATTGGCCGCGCGGAACTTGAACACGCGGAACAGCAACTCGCCCACTGGCTCGTCACCGCTGGCCTTTTCAACGAAGTGGCTCATCACCAGAGTGACGAAAAAGCCGGTGCCCAGGGCGGTGGTTTTCTCATCGCCAACCGAATCCAGGCGCGTGGTGTAGTAGAGCTTTTCCCCCAGGCGCACCGGGCGGGTGAAGCTCAGCTCGGAATTCACCGCCACGGTGGAGGCATAGCCGTAGGCTTCAATTTCCTTGAGCACCTCGTAAGG
Organism: Pseudomonas sp. GM55; assembly: GCF_000282395.1. NCBI lineage: Bacteria > Pseudomonadati > Pseudomonadota > Gammaproteobacteria > Pseudomonadales > Pseudomonadaceae > Pseudomonas > Pseudomonas sp. GM55. The sequence continues at coordinate 7,107 of NZ_AKJJ01000094.1, forward strand.
GTTCTCGTCGGTGGAGCCAGGCGGATAGTTGTTGGCGTGCAGGCCTTCCATAGTCCACACCTGCAACATCGCCGGGGGAGCGATCAGCCCCTCATGTTGGGTGCCCAGGGCAAAAGCCGGGTCGGTGTAGAGTGGATTGTCCACGCCCATGACCTCGCACCACTGGCGAATCATCGGTGCGTTGACCTCGTCCCAGGCATACACGCGGCCGTACTGGCGCCCCACCAGGGCGCGTACATTGGATAGCAATTGTGGATCAGCCAAAGTCGTCTCCTTCAGATTGAAGGCGGCCACCGAACCCGGTCGCCGCAATAGGTCGATCAGGTGGGCAGAACCTGCGCGGCACCGAGAAATGCCGGGCGTTCACCACCGCCGTGCAGCAACAGGTTGCAACCGCTGGCGTAACTGGCCAGCGGCGATGCGATGTAGAGGCAGGCGTTGGCGATGTCTTCGGCCACCGCCATGCGGGCGGCCGGAATCCCGGCAGCGACGGCGGCGATACCGGCCTCGGAGCCGTAGTGCAGATGCGCCTGCTCGGTCAGCACCAGACCCGGGCTGACCGTGACCACCCGCACCTTGGGCCCCCACTCCACCGCCAGCGATTGCACCAACGCGAGCACCCCGGCCTTGGCCGCGCCATAAGCGGCGGTGCCTGGCGAGGAGCGCAGTGCACTGATGCTGCCGATAAAGACAATGCAACCGCCCTGCGCCTGTGCCTGCATCAGCCGGTTGGCGTGCTGGGCGACGTTGAGCGGCGCGATCAGGTTCAGGCCGATGATGCTTTCATGAAACCTCGGCGATGCCGTGGCCGCGTCGGTGGCGGGGCTGCCGCCAGCGTTGTTGACCACCACGTCGAGGCGTCCGAAGTCGCGCTCAATGGTGGCGAACAGGCGTTGCAGGGAATCGTGGTCACGCACATCGGCGGCAATGAAGGTCGCGCGCCTGCCGGCCGATGTCGGCACCTGCTCAGGTTCGCGTCGGGCACAGACGATCACCCGTGCGTTCGCGGCCAGAAATCCCAGCGCGATACCAGCGCCGATGCCCTTGGTGCCACCGGTGACCAGCACCACCTTGCCGCTGTAATCAAGACCCGAATTCAGCTCCATCATGTGCTCCTTTTCTACTGACAAGGATCACTCTAGGGACGAACCGAGGACCAAACTACGTCTGAACGGACGATGAAAATCAAACCTTGCGAACAGGACACTGGCGGCCATTCACACCTTGCCTGGTCTTCGAGGATGCCCATGTCCGACTCATCTGCTGCACCGGTTCTGCTCGAACGCCCACTGCCGGGCGTTGCCCTGCTGCGGCTCAACCGCCCCCAGGCGACCAACGCCTTGAGCCTGGAGTTGCAGGCACTGCTGTCGCGTCATTTCAGTGAGTTGGCGATTGATCCCCAGGTGCGCTGCATCGTCCTGACTGGCGGTGACAAAGTGTTCGCTGCCGGCGGCGATATCAACAGCATGGCTGGGGTCGGCGCCATCGATATCTACAAGCGCCACACCGAGCGGGTCTGGGGACCGATCCAGCATTGCCCGAAACCGGTGATCGCGGCGGTCTGCGGTTATGCCTATGGCGGTGGTTGCGAGCTGGCGATGCACGCCGACCTGATCGTCGCCGGGCGCAGTGCGCGCTTCTGCCAACCGGAAATCCGCATCGGCATCATGCCCGGCATCGGCGGCACCCAACGGCTGGTGCGCGCGGTGGGCAAGGTCAAGGCGATGCGCATGGCGCTCACCGGGCAACCGATCAGCGCCGAAGAAGCCTGGGTTGCCGGGTTGGTCAGCGACCTGGTGGACGATGACCAGGTACAGGCCCACGCCCTGGAGCTGGCGCGAGTCATCGCCGCGATGCCGGCGCTGGCCGCCGAACAGATCAAGGAAGTGATCCTGGCCGGCATGGACGCCCCGCTGGAAGCCGGCCTGGCCCTGGAGCGCAAGGCCAATGCCCTGCTCTTTGCCTCACGGGACCAGAAGGAAGGCATGCAGGCGTTCATCGACAAGCGCCCGGCGCAATTCGAGGGGTACTAAGTGCTCGTCAACCGAGGCGCAAACCTGTAGGAGCTGGCTTGCCAGCGAAGGCGGCCTGGCAGCCTGCCAAGATTTTGATGGTGTACATATCCATTCCTGCGGTAACGGCCGCTGGCGGTTCCGCCTTTACGGCGGGTCACTTTGGAAAAGCCCCAAAGTAACCAAAGGGCTCTTGCCCCTGACGTTCGGTGCCTCGCCAAGGCTCGGCATTCCCTCGCTCCGGTCCTGCTCCGTGGGCCCGCCGCGAT
>NZ_AKJJ01000095.1:0-25058 GCF_000282395.1 Pseudomonas sp. GM55
GCAAGCCCGCTCCTACAGGTTTACAGGGAAGCCTGGCGAACCTGCTTCTCCAGCTCCGCTTTCAACCCCGGCTCCAGCTTGAGCTGCCGCGCCAGCTCGTCGAGATAGGCCTTCTCCATGAAGTTTTCCTCGTCCACCATCATCACGCTGGCGATGTACATCTCGGCGGCGATTTCCGGGGAGCGGGCGGCGCGGGCGACATCGCTCGGGTCCAGCGGCTTGTTGAGCTCGGCGTGCAGCCAGTGTTGCAGCTCCTGATCGCTGTCGAGCCGGCTGAATTCACCTTCGATCAAGGCACGCTCACGCTCATCGACATGACCGTCAGCCTTGGCCGCAGCCACCAGCGCCTTGAGAATCGCCTGACTGTGCAACTCGACTTGCGCGGCGGGTACCCGGTCCAGGGTTTGTGGCTCCGTAGCGGCTGTACCGCCCTGCTGCGACTGCCAGTTGCCGTAGGCTTTATAGGCCAGCACGCCCAACGCGGCGAGACCGCCGTAGACCGCGACCTTGCCCCCGACTTTACGGGCCTTTTTACTGCCGAGCAGCAAGCCCATGGCGCCTGCCGCCAATGCCCCGCCGCTCGCGCCGGAGAGCAGACTACCAAGGGCACCTGTGCCCGTGCTCGCGCCCTTTTGCTGCGAGCCACCGGCCTTGTTCTGCAACAGGTCCTGGCCGGACTTGAGTAGTTGATCGAGCAATCCACGGGTGTTCATTCGCCGCCTCCACAAGACGTTTAACCTGAAACCAAGGCCACCAGCCTAGATCGAAAGTGCGCGATGGCTGCTCGCAAGAGTGCTTCGAGATGTTGCTCAAACCTTTCTGCCTGCCGCTTGAGGCTGGGGGCATAAAGCGGCCTTTCAAAAAAAAGATATACACTCTCGCCAATCGATAAAAACAGCCCACCGGGTGCTTCCCCATGATGACCTTGCGCCAGATCCGCCATTTCATTGCCGTGGCCGAGACCGGCTCGATCTCGGCCGCCGCGCAAACCGCGTTCATTTCCCAGTCGACCCTGACCCTGGCCATCCAGCAACTGGAAGAAGAAATCGGCGTCAGCCTGTTCAGCCGCCACGCCAAGGGCATGACCCTGACCCACCAGGGGCATCAATTCCTGCGTCAGGCGCACTTGATCCTGGCCACTGTGGACAACGCCAAGCGCAGCCTGCAACAGAGCACTGATCAGGTTGCCGGGCAATTGATCGTCGGCGTGACCAGCCTGGTGGCCGGTTATTACCTGGCGGACTTGCTCACCCGTTTCCAGCGCGCCTATCCCAATGTGGAAATCCGCGTGATGGAAGATGAGCGCCCGTACATCGAGCACTTGCTGGTCAGCGGCGAGATCGATGTCGGCGTGCTGATCCTCTCCAACCTCGAAGACCGCCACGCCCTGCAGACCGAAGTGCTGACCCACTCGCCGCACCGGCTCTGGCTGCCAGCCCAACACCCGCTGCTGGAGCACGACAGCATCAACCTCGCCGACGTCGCCCGCGAGCCATTGATTCAACTGAACGTCGATGAAATGGACCGCAACGCCCAGCGCATGTGGTCCGCCGCCTCGCTGCAACCGCGCATCACCCTGCGTACGGCCTCGACCGAAGCCGTGCGCAGCCTGGTGGCCGCCGGGTTGGGGGTGTCGATCCAGCCCGACATGACTTATCGCCCGTGGTCACTGGAGGGCGACATCATTGAAGCCCGGCCGATTGCCGACCTCAGCCAGACCCTCGATGTCGGCCTGGCCTGGCGTCGCGGCACGGCGCGGCCGGCGCTGGTGGACCCGTTCCTCACGGTCGCCCGCGAACAACCCCACGGCGGGCGCAAGCCATCTATTTAATCGAATGCCACCTTCAGTATTTAGTATTTGTTGTCCTCGGGGCCGCGCACTAGTCTTGTGACATCTAATAAAGACAGGCGGCCCCCGGTCACAGGGAGCGCTGCCATGTCTACACAAGAAGCCACACAAGAAAAGAGAACCCGAAAAATGGCTGGTGCGCAGACCCCGTTGTTCACCGCATTGTTGATCGATGGTGAATTAGTCGCCGGTCAAGGCTGCGTCGAGCCGATTATCAACCCCGCCACCGGTGAAATCCTGACCCGGATCGCCGAAGCCAGCACCGAGCAGGTCGAAACCGCGATCCTCGCCGCCCATCGTGCCTTTGCCGGTTGGTCACGCACCACACCGCAGCAGCGTTCGAACCTGTTGCTGGACATCGCCAACACCATCGAAAAAAATGCCGACCTGCTGGCCCGCCTCGAATCCATGAACTGCGGCAAACCGTTGCACCTGGCCCGTCAGGATGACCTGAATGCCACGATCGACGTGTTCCGTTTCTTCGCCGGTGCCGTGCGCTGCCAGACAGGGCAGCTCAGCGGCGAATACCTGCCGGGCTACACCAGCATGGTGCGCCGCGATCCGATAGGCGTGGTCGCCTCCATCGCGCCGTGGAACTACCCGATCATGATGGCCGCGTGGAAAATCGCCCCGGCCCTCGCCGCCGGCAACACGCTGGTGTTCAAGCCGTCGGAGCACACGCCGCTGTCGATCCTGGCCCTGGCACCGGCGCTGGCCGAGATTCTGCCACGGGGTGTGATCAACATCGTTTGCGGTGGCGGTGAAGGCGTCGGCAGCCATTTGGTCAGCCATCCAAAGGTCCGCATGGTGTCGCTGACCGGCGATATCGTCACCGGGCAAAAAATCCTCCAGGCCGCCTCGAAAACGCTCAAACGTACCCACCTCGAACTCGGCGGCAAGGCTCCGGTGATCGTGTGCAACGATGCCGACATTCAGGCTGTGGTCGAGGGCGTGCGTACTTACGGCTATTACAACGCCGGCCAGGACTGCACCGCCGCTTGCCGCATCTACGCTCAGGCCGGGATTCATGACCGTTTGGTGGCCGAGCTCGGCGCGGCCGTCGGCAGCCTGCGCTTCGCCGGTAAACGCGACGCCGACAACGAAATCGGCCCGCTGATCAGCACCCGCCAGCGTGACCGTGTGGCCAGTTTTGTCGAGCGCGCCCTCGGCCAGCCACACATCGAGCGGGTCACCGGTGCAGCCGTGCATTCCGGCGCTGGGTTCTATTACCAGCCGACCCTGTTGGCCGGTTGCAAGCAAGGTGACGAAATCGTCCAGCGCGAAGTGTTCGGTCCGGTGGTCACCGTGACCCGTTTCGATGAACTGGAACAAGCGGTGGACTGGGCCAACGATTCGGAATACGGCCTGGCCTCGTCGGTCTGGACCCAGAACCTCGACAAGGCCATGCAGGTCGCAGCGCGCCTGCAGTACGGCTGCACCTGGATCAACAGCCATTTCATGCTGGTCAGCGAAATGCCCCATGGTGGCCTGAAGCGTTCGGGCTACGGCAAAGACCTGTCCAGCGATTCGCTTCAGGACTACAGCGTGGTGCGACACATCATGGCCCGCCACGGCGAGCATCTCTGACTAAGCTGATAACAAGGCACCAACGGCCTGCTTCACCACGTTCAAAACACTGCCCCGACCATAATTAAAGAAGAGGGAATTCCAATGTTCGTGCACAAGACCGCACTGCTCAGTGCAATCACCACCGCGCTGCTGGCCAGTGCCAGCGTCCAGGCCGCCGAGCCGCTCAAAGCTGTCGGGGCGGGCGAAGGCCAACTGGATATTGTGGCCTGGCCTGGCTACATCGAACGTGGCGAGAGCGACAAGGCCTACGACTGGGTGACCGGTTTCGAGAAGGAAACCGGCTGCAAGGTCAACGTCAAGACCGCGGCCACCTCCGATGAAATGGTCAGCCTGATGGCCAAGGGTGGTTACGATCTGGTGACGGCGTCGGGCGACGCCTCCCTGCGCCTGATCGTCGGCAAGCGTGTGCAGCCGATCAACACCGCGTTGATCCCGAACTGGAAAAACCTCGACCCGCGCCTCAAGGACGGACCGTGGTACGTGGTCAACAAGCAGACCTACGGCACCCCGTATCAGTGGGGCCCGAACGTGTTGATGTACAACACCAACGTATTCAAGACCGCACCCACCACCTGGGGCGTGCTGTTCAATGCGGAAAACCTGCCGGACGGCAAGCCGAACAAGGGCCGCGTGCAGGCCTATGACGGCCCGATCTACATCGCCGACGCGGCGCTGTACCTGAAGTCCGCCAAGCCGGAACTGGGCATCCAGAACCCCTACGAACTGACCGAGGCGCAATACAAGGCCGTGCTCGACCTGTTGCGTGCCCAGCAGCCATTGATCCATCGCTACTGGCATGACACCACTGTGCAAATGAGCGACTTCAAGAACGAAGGTGTGGTCGCAGGCAGCTCCTGGCCATATCAGGTCAACGGCCTGGTGAACGACAAACAACCGATCGCTTCGACCATCCCGAAAGAAGGCGCCACCGGGTGGGCCGACACCACCATGATGCACGCCGAGGCCAAGCACCCGAACTGCGCCTACAAGTGGATGGACTGGTCGCTGCAACCGAAAGTCCAGGGTGATGTCGCGGCGTGGTTCGGCTCGTTGCCAGCGGTTCCGGCGGCGTGCAAGGAGAGCGAATTGCTTGGCGCCGAAGGCTGCAAGACCAACGGTTTCGACAATTTCGACAAGATCGCCTTCTGGAAAACCCCGCAGGCTGAAGGCGGCAAGTTCGTGCCGTACAGCCGCTGGACCCAGGATTACATCGCGATCATGGGCGGCCGCTAAAAGTCATTCCGGTAGCTGCTGCGCGTCGATTATTCGCGCCCGGGCAGTGCTCGCCTCCTCACGTACTGACGTACGCTCCGGGGGCTGTGCGCTGGCCGGACACGACTAATCGCCGCTCGCGACGCTCCCGAAACGACTTTTCCACAACCCAAGCCTTGTCAGAAGCACAACGGTTTACGGAATAACTGTTTTTCAGAAGTCCAGGCAGGGCCGCTGCGACGGCCTTCGCCTTTTTGGAGCACCGCGCCATGACACTTGCAGTCCAGTTCACCAACGTTTCCCGTCAATTCGGCGAAGTGAAAGCTGTTGACCGGGTTTCCATCGACATTCAGGACGGCGAGTTCTTCTCCATGCTGGGACCTTCCGGTTCGGGCAAAACCACCTGTTTGCGCCTGATCGCCGGGTTTGAACAACCGAGCGCAGGTTCCATCCGTATTCATGGCGCTGAAGCCGCCGGGCTGCCGCCCTACCAGCGTGACGTGAACACCGTGTTCCAGGACTACGCGCTGTTCCCGCACATGAACGTTCGCGACAACGTCGCCTACGGGCTGAAAGTCAAAGGCGTCGGCAAAGTCGAACGCCAGAAGCGCGCCGAAGAAACCCTCGACATGGTCGCCCTCGGTGGCTACGGCGACCGCAAGCCGGTGCAACTGTCTGGCGGCCAGCGCCAGCGTGTGGCCCTGGCCCGCGCCCTGGTCAACCGTCCACGGGTGCTGCTGCTCGACGAACCCCTCGGCGCCCTCGACCTGAAACTGCGCGAGCAAATGCAGGGCGAACTGAAAAAGCTGCAACGCCAGCTCGGCATCACCTTCATCTTCGTCACCCATGACCAGACTGAAGCGCTGTCGATGTCCGATCGCGTGGCAGTGTTCAACAAGGGGCGCATCGAACAGGTCGACAGCCCGCGCAACCTGTACATGAAACCGGCCACCACCTTCGTGGCGGAATTCGTTGGCACCTCCAACGTGATTCGCGGCGACCTGGCCCGGCAGTTGAGCGGCAACCCGCAGCCATTCTCGATTCGTCCGGAACACGTGCGATTCGCCGACGGCCCGCTGGCCAGCCACGAAATCGAAGTCACTGGCCTGCTCCACGATATCCAGTATCAGGGCAGCGCCACCCGCTACGAGCTGAAACTGGAAAACGGCCAGACCCTGAACATCAGCAAGGCCAACAACCAGTGGCTGGACACCAGCGCGCAACACCAGACCGGGCAACGCATCAGCGCACGCTGGGCGCGCGAGGCAATGATTCCGTTGCACGATACCGTTGCAGGCGGGGTGTGAGATGAACACCGTGGCTATCCCTCAATCTCCGGCCAGCGGCTCGCTGCTGCGCAGGTTTTCCAACCTGCTGTATCGCCGGCCGAATTTTTACCTGTCGCTACTGCTGGTACCGCCGCTGCTGTGGTTCGGCGCGATCTACCTGGGTTCATTGCTGGTCCTGCTGTGGCAAGGTTTCTACACCTTCGACGACTTCACCATGGCGGTCACCCCTGACCTGACCCTGGCCAACTTTACCGCGCTGTTCCAGCCGTCGAACTTCGACATCATCCTGCGCACCCTGGGCATGGCGATTGTCGTGTCGATTGCCAGTGCCATCGTCGCGTTCCCGATTGCCTATTACATGGCGCGCTACACCACGGGCAAGACCAAGGCGTTTTTCTACATTGCGGTGATGATGCCGATGTGGGCCAGTTACATCGTCAAGGCGTACGCCTGGACGCTGCTGCTGGCCAAGGGCGGCGTGGCGCAGTGGTTCGTGCAGCACCTGGGGCTGGAACCGCTCCTGCAATGGGTGATGGGCATTCCGGGCTTTGGCGGCAGCACCTTGTCGACCTCGCACCTGGGCCGCTTCATGGTGTTCGTCTACATCTGGCTGCCGTTCATGATCCTGCCGATCCAGGCCTCGCTGGAGCGCCTGCCGCCCTCGCTGCTGCAAGCCTCCGCCGACCTCGGTGCCAGGCCTGGCCAGACCTTCATGCAAGTGATTCTGCCGCTGTCGATCCCGGGCATTGCCGCCGGCTCCATCTTCACCTTCTCGCTGACCCTGGGTGACTTCATCGTGCCGCAACTGGTCGGCCCGCCCGGCTACTTCGTCGGCAGCATGGTGTACGCCCAGCAAGGTGCCATCGGCAACATGCCAATGGCCGCCGCCTTCACCCTGGTGCCGATCGTGCTGATCGCCATCTACCTGTCCATCGTCAAACGACTGGGGGCCTTCGATGCACTCTGAGAAAGCTTCTATTGGCCTGCGCATCGCAGCCTGGGGCGGGTTGATGTTCCTGCACTTCCCGATCCTGATCATCTTTCTGTACGCCTTCAACACCGAAGACGCGGCGTTCAGCTTTCCACCCAAGGGCTTCACCCTGAAGTGGTTCAGCGTGGCGTTTTCGCGACCGGACGTGCTCGAAGCGATCAAGCTGTCGTTGCAGATCGCCTCGATTGCCACCCTGATCGCCATGGTCCTCGGCACCCTGGCCTCGGCCGCGTTGTACCGCCGGGACTTTTTCGGCAAGCAAGGCATCTCGCTGATGCTGATCCTGCCGATTGCCTTGCCGGGGATCATCACCGGGATCGCGTTGCTGGCGACGTTCAAGACGCTGGGGATCGAACCGGGGATGTTTACTATCATCGTCGGTCACGCGACCTTCTGTGTGGTGATTGTCTACAACAACGTCATCGCCCGCCTGCGCCGTACTTCACACAGCCTGATCGAAGCCTCGATGGACCTCGGCGCCGACGGCTGGCAGACCTTCCGCTACATCATCCTGCCGAACCTCGGCTCGGCGTTGCTGGCTGGCGGCATGCTGGCGTTTGCCCTGTCGTTCGACGAAATCATTGTCACCACCTTCACTGCCGGCCATGAACGCACCCTGCCGCTGTGGCTGCTCAACCAGCTCAGCCGACCACGGGACGTGCCGGTAACCAACGTCGTGGCGATGCTGGTGATGCTGGTGACCATGCTGCCGATCCTCGGCGCCTATTACCTGACCCGTGGCGGTGAGAGCGTTGCGGGGAGTGGCGGGAAATAAATCAAGAATAGACAACCACATCCCCTGTGGGAGCGGGCTTGCCCGCGATGACTGACTGACATTCAACACATGTGTCGACTGTAAGGCCGCTATCGCGGGCAAGCCCGCTCCCACAGGGGCCGGTTTCAAAACAAGATCTGCTTTGAAGAGGACAAATGCCATGCAAACCAAACTCTTGATCAACGGCCAACTGCTCGACGGCGAAGGCCCCGCCCAACCCGTATTCAACCCGGCGCTGGGTAGTGTGCTGGTGGAAATCAACGAAGCCAGCGAAGCCCAGGTCGATACCGCCGTGCGCGCCGCCGACGCCGCGTTCGACAGCTGGTCGCAAACCACGCCGAAAGAGCGTTCGCTGCTGCTGCTCAAGCTCGCCGATGCCATCGAAGCCCATGGCGAAGAGCTGGCCAAACTGGAGTCGGACAACTGCGGCAAGCCTTACAGCGCCGCGCTGAACGACGAGATCCCGGCCATTGCCGACGTGTTCCGCTTCTTCGCCGGCGCCAGCCGCTGCATGAGCGGTTCGGCCGGTGGCGAGTATCTGCCGGGTCACACCTCGATGATCCGCCGCGACCCGGTGGGCGTGATCGCCTCCATCGCGCCGTGGAACTACCCATTGATGATGGTCGCCTGGAAAATCGCCCCGGCCCTGGCCGCCGGTAATACCGTGGTGCTCAAACCGTCGGAACAGACTCCGCTGACGGCCCTGCGCCTGGCCGAACTGGCGTCGGATATCTTCCCGGCCGGTGTACTCAACCTGGTATTCGGCCGTGGTCCTACCGTCGGCAGCCCGCTGGTCACTCACCCGAAAGTGCGCATGGTCTCGCTGACTGGTTCGATTGCCACCGGTTCGAACATCATTTCCAGCACCGCCGACACCGTCAAACGCATGCACATGGAACTGGGCGGCAAAGCCCCGGTGATCATCTTCGACGACGCCGACATCGATGCCGCCGTCGAGGGCATCCGCACCTTCGGTTTCTACAACGCCGGCCAGGACTGCACCGCTGCCTGCCGTATCTATGCCCAGGCAGGCATCTACGAGAAGTTCGTCGAGAAACTCGGCGCCGCCGTCAGCAGTATCAAGTACGGCTTGCAGGATGATCCGTCGACCGAACTCGGCCCGCTGATCACCGCGCAACATCGTGACCGTGTCGCCGGTTTCGTCGAACGCGCCGTGGCCCAGCCGCACATTCGTCTGATCACCGGTGGTAAAGCGGTGGAAGGCAATGGCTTCTTCTTCGAACCCACCGTGCTGGCCGATGCGCAGCAGGATGACGAAATCGTCCGTCGCGAAGTGTTCGGGCCAGTGGTGTCGGTAACCAGATTCACCGATGAAGCACAAGTGCTGGGCTGGGCCAACGATTCGGACTACGGCCTGGCCTCTTCCATATGGACCGCCGATGTCGGCCGCGCCCATCGCCTGTCGGCCCGTTTGCATTACGGCTGCACCTGGGTCAACACGCACTTCATGCTGGTCAGCGAAATGCCTCACGGCGGTCAGAAACTGTCCGGTTATGGCAAGGACATGTCCATGTACGGACTGGAGGACTACAGCGTCGTGCGGCATGTGATGTTCAAGCATTAGTAGGAGCAAGCTTGCTCGCGATGGACGTCAACGATGACGCGGGAAACCTGACGCCCCGCGGTGTCCTCAGGTTTTTCGCGAGCAAGCTCGCTCCTACAGCGAATGGGTCACCTCGGTTTCAAGGCAGAAACCGGCAATACGCACCACCAGGCTCCACCCCAAAGAAGACAAAACAATAACCACCGATCCTGGCGGTGCCCTCAAGGCCCCGCCACGGTTTCGGACATCCGAAATCTGCCGATTTTCCGGAGAAAATACACATGAGTGCATCACCCGATCTCTCAGCAGCCGTTGCCGACAGCGATGCCGAGCAGCTACGCAAACTGGGCTATACCTCCAACTTCAATCGCAGCATGAGCCTGTGGGAAAACTTCGCCCTGGGCTTCACTTATCTGTCCCCGGTCGTCGGGGTTTATACCCTGTTCGGCCTTTGCCTTGCTGCAGGTGGGCCACCGATGTTCTGGGCCTATCTGCTGGTCGGCTGTGGCCAATTGCTGGTGTGCCTGATCTTCGGCGAAGTGGTATCGCAGTTCCCGATTTCCGGCGGCGTGTACCCATGGGCCCGCCGTCTGGTGGGCAAGCGCTGGGCGTGGATGGTCGGCTGGATCTACTCCATCGCCCTGTGCGTCACCATCGCGGCGGTTGCCGTGGGTGCCGGTCCGTACCTCGCCGCCATGATGGGCTTCGAACCGAGCAACAACACCAACATCATCATCGCCCTGTTCCTGACACTGTTCGCCACCCTGGTCAACCTCAGCGGCACCAAGGTGCTGGCGCGGATCGCCATGTTCGGCTTCCTGTGCGAACTGGTCGGCGCGGTCATCGTTGGCGTTTACCTGCTGATTTTCGAGCGTCATCAATCGATCAGCGTGTTGTTCAACACCTTCGATATCAGCGTCGACGGCTCGTACCTGCCGGCGTTCCTCACCGCTTCGCTGGCGGGGATGTTCCTGTACTACGGCTTCGAGGCCTGCGGTGATGTGGCTGAAGAAACCCCGAACCCGAGCAAGCAGATCCCGGTGGCCATGCGCATGACCATCTACATCGGCGGCATCGCGGCAATGTTCGCCTGCCTGGCGCTGATCCTGGCCGTGCCGGACATGCAAGCGGTGATCAACGGCACCGACAAGGACCCGGTCACCACCATCCTCAACAACGCGTTTGGATCAGTCGGTTCGAAAGTGGTGATGGGTGTGGTGATGATTTCCTTCATCTCCTGCGTGATCAGCCTGCAAGCAGCGGCCAGCCGTCTGCTGTATTCCTACGCCCGTGATGAAATGGTCATCGGCAGCCGACTACTGAAGAAGATTTCCCCTACGACTCAGGTGCCAGTTGCCGCGCTGTTCGTGTCCGGCGTCCTGCCGGCACTGATCATCATCCTCGGCTTCTTCCTGCAAGACGCGGTGGCCACCATCGTCAGCTTCGCGGCCATCGGCATCTACCTGGCGTTCCAGATGATCGTGCTCGCGGCCCTGTACGCCCGCATGAAGGGCTGGAAACCGAGCGGCAAATTCAGCCTCGGCGCCTGGGGTTGGGCAGTGAACATCGGCGCGCTGGTCTATGGTGTCGGCGCCATCATCAACATGGCCTGGCCACGTACGCCGGATGCCGCGTGGTACATCAATTACGCAATGGTGCTGAGTACCGCCATCGTGATTGGTTTGGGCTTGCTCTACATGTGGATCGCCAAGCCGTATGACCACGGCACGGCGCCTGCGGGGGATGCGTGGAAGGTTAGTCGCTGACCGCGTTTGCCCCGGTACTGAAGAGTGCCGGGGCAACCAGAGCAATCCAATCATTTCGCAACATTTTCCTCCCGTCTCGCGCCAGTATCTCCAGCTAGAGTTTCGTCACGAATGCACGCTGCATCGGTTGACGAATCTGACGGTAAAGCCTAGGGTGTTTACGTTGTTTACAGCGTATACACCTTAGGAGAGCCATCATGGCCTCACCCGTTTTGTCTTTTCGCGTCGAAGAACAATTGGCACAGCAGCTGGATTTACTGGCTGCGGCCACCGACAGAGATCGTCAGTACCACCTCAAGCGTGCATTGGTTCGATATGTGGAAGCCGAGTCCTGGCATCTGCAAGCCATCAGTGAAGGCATCGCCGATGCCGACGCGGGGAAACTCACCGATCTGGATGCCGTGAAGGCTAAGTGGGCAAAACGTGCCGAGCGTAGTACTGACTGAAAAAGCCGATAGCGATCTCGATACCATCCACGAACACTACCGAAAGGTAGTTGGCGCACAAGCTGCTCTCGAAATCATTTCCACGATTTTGCAATCCTTTGAACGATTGGAACAGTTTCCCGGCTCGGGCAGGCCTTCAGGCATGCCCGATGTCCGAGAGCTGGTGCTTGGCCGTTTTCCCTTTATCGCCCCTTACCGATTTTCCCAAGGCCAGGTACAAGTTCTGCGTGTACTGCATCAGCGATCCGAGCGTTCTCAGGACTGGTAGATGAGGACATCCAGTCATGGCGGGTGCCCCATTGTTCAAAACCGCGAAACACGCCTCATCGCGTCCACCAGATACCTCATTGCCCTCCCCTTTTTCAGCAGCCGATTCGTGCCGACTGAACCGCACCGGCCTTTCGGGCATAGACCGGTCATGCACACAGAATAGAAATAATCCGGACGCTGAAAAGCGGTTATTAGAGTAATTATTCGAAAAAGGCAGAAATACCCTTCACATCAGAAACCACTGTCGGAATTGTTTCCCGACATGTCTTGTTTCATTGCCGAGACGGCGCAGTGCCATCAATCAATTTTGCTCTGCAATCGAACGGTTTAAGCTATCCGGCATCTGTTTCAACGTCCGTTGCGTTTGGCCGAAGGCATGTCCGAACCGATATTTCTGATCCAGCACGTGCCAGGAACGGCGCGGGATTGTTCACGACAGGTTGTATTTATGCACCGCAGGAACTTGCTCAAAGCCTCCATGGCCATTGCGGCTTACACCGGCTTGTCCGCCACGGGTCTGTTGGCGGCCCAGGCCTGGGCCGCCAACGCCGGCACCGCTGATGGCGAGGCCACCGCGTTCGACTTCGAAGCGCTGAAAATCCAGGCCAGACAGCTCGCCAGCAATCGCTACCAGGACACCAAGCAACAGTTGCCGCCGACCCTGGCGACCATGACGCCGCAGAACTTCAACGCGATCCGCTACGACGCCAACCACTCTTTGTGGAATGACCTGAACGGTCAGCTGGATGTGCAGTTTTTCCACGTCGGCATGGGGTTCAAGCAACCGGTGCGCATGTACAGCGTCGACCCCAGGACTCGCCAGGCGCGTGAAGTGCATTTCCGCCCATCGCTGTTCAACTATGAACACACCACGGTCGACACCGCGCAGCTCAAGGGCGACCTGGGATTCTCCGGCTTCAAGTTGTTCAAGGCCCCGGAACTGGACAAGCACGATGTCGTGTCTTTCCTTGGCGCCAGTTACTTCCGTGCGGTGGATGCCACCGGCCAGTACGGCTTGTCGGCCCGCGGCCTGGCCATCGATACCTACGCCAAAAAACGTGAAGAATTCCCTGACTTCACCAAGTTCTGGTTCGAGACGCCGGACAAGGACAGCACCCGCTTCGTGGTCTACGCCCTGCTCGACTCGCCGAGCGCCACCGGTGCCTACCGCTTCGATATCGACTGCCAGGCCGAGCGCGTGGTGATGGAGGTCGACGCCCACATCAACGCTCGCACCGCCATCGACCAATTGGGCATCGCGCCGATGACCAGCATGTTCAGCTGCGGTACCCACGAACGCCGGATGTGCGACACCATTCACCCGCAAATCCACGACTCCGATCGCCTGGCCATGTGGCGTGGCAACGGCGAGTGGATCTGCCGCCCGCTGAATAACCCGGCGACCCTGCAATTCAATGCTTTCGCCGACAAGGACCCGAAAGGTTTCGGCCTGGTACAGACCGACCACGAGTTCGCCAGCTATCAGGACACTGTCGACTGGTACAGCCGCCCGAGCCTGTGGGTCGAACCGACCACCGCATGGGGCGAAGGCTCGGTCGACCTGCTGGAAATCCCCACCACCGGCGAAACCATGGACAACATCGTCGCCTTCTGGACCCCGAAGAAACCGGTGGCTGCCGGCGATTCGCTGAACTACGGCTACAAGCTCTACTGGAGCGCATTGCCGCCGGTCGGCACACCGCTGGCGCGGGTCCACGCCACCCGCTCCGGGATGGGCGGTTTCACCGAAGGCTGGGCGCCGGGCGAACATTACCCGCCAGTCTGGGCCCGTCGTTTCGCCGTGGACTTCACCGGCGGCGGTCTGGACCGCTTGCCAGAGGGCGCGGGCATCGAGCCGGTGGTCACTTGCTCGAACGGCGAGGTCAAGGATTTCAGCGTACTCAAGCTGGATGACATCAAGGGCTACCGCATCCTGTTTGACTGGTACCCGACCAATGACAGCACTGACCCTGTCGAGCTGCGGCTGTTCATCCGCACCAATGACCGCACGCTGAGTGAGACCTGGTTGTACCAGTACTTCCCGCCAGCGCCCGACAAGCGCAAATACACCTGATGACCGGGTAGCACCCCGCCACCATTCGGTTTTCCGAACGCGACCTGACGGTCGGTTCGGTTAACCGGATCACCTCACTGAAATTTCAGCGCAAAAAATATTTAATTTCTTTATAAATCAACACTTTGACTAATTCAGACTGGTCTGGCACGAGTCATGCTCTACACTTCTTCGACGAATGTCCTTTGCGCCCACTCATCGTAGCGCTCAGGTGTTTTGCAGCACAAAAGGGCCGATGAACTGGCTCCATAAAAAAAACAATGTCGAGGAAAATTTGATGCGCATCGTTCCCCACATCCTGGGCGCAGCCATTGCTGCCGCTCTGATCAGCACGCCAGTTTTCGCCGCCGAACTCACCGGCACCCTGAAGAAGATCAAAGAGTCCGGTGTCATCACCCTGGGCCATCGCGACGCTTCCATCCCGTTTTCCTACATTGCAGACGCTTCCGGCAAACCGGTCGGCTACTCCCACGACATTCAACTGAAAGTCGTCGAAGCGCTGAAAAAAGACCTCGACATGCCGAACCTCCAGGTCAAATACAACCTGGTGACCTCGCAAACCCGCATCCCGCTGGTGCAGAACGGCACCGTGGACCTCGAGTGCGGCTCCACCACCAACAACGTCGAGCGTCAGCAGCAAGTTGACTTCTCCGTCGGCATCTTCGAAATCGGTACTCGCCTGCTGTCCAAGGCTGACTCCAAGTACAAGGATTTCCCTGACCTGGCCGGCAAGAACGTTGTGACCACCGCCGGCACCACGTCCGAGCGCATCCTCAAGTCGATGAACGCCGACAAGCAGATGGGCATGAACGTCATCTCCGCCAAAGACCATGGCGAGTCCTTCCAGATGCTGGAAACCGGCCGTGCCGTGGCTTTCATGATGGACGACGCCCTGCTGGCGGGTGAAGCAGCCAAGGCCAAGAACGCGAAAGACTGGGCTGTAACCGGCACTCCACAGTCCTACGAAATCTACGGCTGCATGGTCCGCAAGGGCGACGAGCCGTTCAAGAAGGCTGTGGACGATGCCATCAAGGCCACCTACGCGTCGGGCGAGATCAACAAGATCTACGAAAAATGGTTCATGCAGCCAATCCCGCCAAAAGGCCTGAACCTGAACTTCCCGATGAGCAACGAGCTCAAGGCCCTGATCGCCAATCCGACCGACAAAGCGGCTGACGACAAGAAATCCTGATTTCTGACTAACCTTATCTCCTGACAGGGCCCAGCCCTTTCAGGAGATTGCATTCCCTGCTGGCATTTTCTGGAAACACTCGAACCGGTGGCTGTCGAGCCGTTCGCGTGTGCCTGATCGGAGTGGCCTGTACGGTTAGTTCGTTAGCTCAAATTCGGATGTCGGAAGTTCATATCCAAGGCGCTGTGACGAGTCATAGCTCGCTATGGCGAGGAACAGCAACGCAGGAGATGGACTTCCGGCGCCGAAGTTGACTAACAGAACTAACCACACAGGCCACCTGGATCGGGCGGGAACGGAGCTTCCCCCAAACGGGCATTTGTACATCGATCGAATCCGAGGGGAGACCCTAATGAATTACAACTGGGACTGGGGCGTGTTCTTCAAGTCCACCGGCGTGGGCAGCGAGACTTATTTCGACTGGTACCTGTCCGGTCTGGCCTGGACCATCGGCATCGCCATCGCGGCCTGGATCATCGCCCTGACACTGGGCTCGATCCTGGGCGTCATGCGCACTGTGCCGAACCGCATCGTATCGGGCATCGCCACCTGCTACGTCGAACTTTTCCGTAACGTGCCGCTGCTGGTTCAGCTGTTCATCTGGTACTTCCTGGTACCCGATCTGCTGCCTGCCGACCTGCAAGAGTGGTACAAGCAGGACCTGAACCCGACCACTTCGGCCTTCCTCAGCGTCGTGGTGTGCCTGGGCCTGTTCACCACCGCCCGGGTTTGCGAACAGGTACGCACCGGTATCCAGGCCCTGCCCAAAGGCCAGGAATCCGCTGCCCGCGCCATGGGTTTCAAGCTGCCACAGATCTACTGGAACGTGCTGCTGCCCCAGGCCTACCGGATCATCATTCCGCCGCTTACCTCGGAATTCCTGAACGTTTTCAAGAACACGTCCGTGGCCTCGCTGATCGGCCTGATGGAACTGCTGGCGCAGACCAAACAGACCGCCGAGTTTTCCGCGAACCTGTTCGAAGCCTTCACCCTGGCAACGCTGATCTACTTCACCCTGAACATGAGCCTGATGTTGCTGATGCGCCTGGTCGAGAAGAAAGTCGCTGTACCGGGCCTGATTTCCGTAGGGGGTAAATGATGGAATTCGACTTCTCGGGCATTATCCCGTCCCTGCCGGGCCTGTGGAACGGCATGGTCATGACCCTCAAGCTGATGATCATGGGCGTGGTCGGCGGGATCATCCTCGGCACGATCCTGGCCCTGATGCGCCTGTCCCACAGCAAACTGCTGTCGAACATCGCCGGCGCCTACGTCAACTACTTCCGCTCGATCCCGCTGCTGCTGGTCATCACCTGGTTCTACCTGGCGGTGCCGTTCGTGCTGCGCTGGATCACCGGCGAAGACACCCCGATCGGCGCGTTCGCCTCGTGCATCGTGGCCTTCATGATGTTTGAAGCGGCGTACTTCTGCGAAATCGTCCGCGCCGGCGTGCAGTCGATTCCCAAGGGCCAGATGGGCGCTGCCCAGGCACTGGGCATGACTTACGGCCAGATGATGCGCCTGATCATCCTGCCCCAGGCGTTTCGCAAGATGACTCCACTGTTGCTGCAACAGAGCATCATCCTGTTTCAGGACACCTCGCTGGTCTACGCCGTCGGCCTGGTGGACTTCCTCAATGCTTCACGCGCCAGTGGCGACATCATTGGCCGCTCCAATGAGTTCCTGGTCTTCGCGGGTCTCGTGTACTTCATCATCAGCTTTGCCGCCTCGCAGCTGGTCAAGCGTCTGCAAAAAAGGTTCGCCGTATGATCTCTATCAAAAGCATCAACAAGTGGTATGGGGACTTCCAGGTACTGACTGATTGCAGCACCGAGGTCAAAAAAGGCGAAGTGATCGTGGTGTGCGGGCCATCCGGTTCCGGCAAATCGACCCTGATCAAGTGCGTCAACGCACTGGAACCGTTCCAGAAAGGCGACATCGTGGTCGACGGCACCTCCATCGCCGACCCGAAGACCAACCTGCCGAAACTGCGTTCGCGCGTGGGCATGGTGTTCCAGCACTTCGAGTTGTTCCCGCACCTGACCATCACCGAAAACCTGACCATCGCGCAGATCAAGGTGCTGGGCCGCAGCAAGGAAGAAGCCACCAAGAAAGGCCTGCAACTGCTCGAGCGTGTCGGCCTATCGGCTCATGCGCACAAGCATCCTGGCCAACTGTCCGGTGGCCAGCAACAGCGTGTGGCGATTGCCCGGGCGCTGGCGATGGACCCGATCGTCATGCTGTTCGACGAACCGACCTCGGCGCTGGACCCGGAAATGGTCAACGAAGTGCTCGACGTGATGGTGCAACTGGCCCACGAAGGCATGACCATGATGTGCGTGACCCACGAAATGGGCTTCGCCCGTAAAGTCGCGGACCGGGTGATTTTCATGGACGCCGGCAAGATCATCGAAGACTGCCCGAAAGAGGAGTTCTTCGGCGACATCAACGCCCGCGCCGAGCGTACGCAGCACTTCCTCAACAAGATTCTGCAGCACTGATAAGCACATCGCTCCCTTGTAGGAGCCGGCTTGCTGGCGATCCAGACAACACGGTCTGTCTGACAGATCGCTTCGCCAGCAAGCCGGCTCCTACAGGAGGCACTGCAAATCTTGAGATTTGTGTTGTGGTTGACCCAAGGCATCTGTGATGAAATGCGACCCCAATCTTTATCGCGCAGCAATGCCATCACTCGCCGTGAAACCCCGTCTGGTTCGTCATTTGTTTCTGCCGCCGCTGATCATCGCAATGATGATCGGCCTGGGCTATATCGGCTTCTGGATCAGTGAGCACTATGGCATTCGCAGCCTTGGCGAGAACGGCCAGCGTCAGCTGGAACTGCACGCCCGTGCCGTCGAAAGCGAAATCAGCAAATACACCTACCTGCCCAGCCTGCTGGAACTCGAAACCAGCGTTTCGCAGTTGCTGGCCGACCCGACCCCGGAACACCGGCAAACGGTCAACGCTTACCTCGAAGGCCTGAACCGGCGCAGCCGCAGTCGGGCCATCTACGTGATGGACACCACCGGCCGCGTCATGGCCACCAGCAACTGGCGCGATGTCGACAGTTACCTGGGGGAAGACCTGTCCTTTCGCGCCTATTTCCAGAACGCCGTGCGCGGTCAGCCGGGGCGCTTCTACGGCATCGGCAGTACCAACGGCGAACCCGGTTACTACCTGGCCCATGGCCTGGAAGAACACGGCAAGATCATCGGTGTCGCGGTGGTCAAGGTACGCCTGGAAGCCATGGAAGAACGCTGGCAGAGGGCGCGCCTGGAAGCCTTCGTCAGCGACGAGAACGGCATCATCATTCTGTCCAGCGATCCGGCGCGACGCCTGAAATCAGTGGTGCCACTGAGCGAAGAAACCAAGGAAAAACTCGCCCGCAGCCTGCAGTACTACTGGTTCCCGCTCAACGAACTGCAACCGCTGGCCCGGGAAACCCTGTCCGAAGGCGTGGAAAAACTGACCTTTCCAGCCAACAGCGAACTGGCTTCCGACGAAGAAAACATCAGCTACCTGGCGCAGACCCGCCCCTTGAGCGATACCCCGTGGAACTTCACCCTGCTCACGCCGCTGCAGGACTTGCGCCGCGAAGCGATCAACCAGGGGATTCTGGTGGCCGTGGCGTTTGCCCTCCTGGCGTTCCTGCTGATCGCCTGGAACGAGCGTCGCAAGGTGATTGCCACCCGCCTCGCGGCCCGGGAAGCCTTGCAGGAAGCCAACAGTCAGCTGGAACGTCGGATTACCGAACGCACCACCGACCTGCGCGCCAGCAACGAACGACTCAAGGGGCAGATCCGCGAACGCCGGCTCGCCGAAGAGACTTTGCGCCGCGCCCAGGATGAACTGGTACAGGCCGGAAAACTCGCGGCCATCGGCCAGATGTCCACCAGCATCGCCCACGAACTGAACCAGCCGCTGGCGGCGCTGCGCACCTTGTCCGGCAATACCGTGCGCTTCCTCGAACGCGGCCAGCTCGACGTGGCCAGCACCAACCTCAAGACCATCAACGAACTGATCGACCGCATGGGCCGGATCACCGCCAGCCTGCGCTCATTCGCCCGGCGCGGGGACGACAAGGGCCAGGCTTGCCTCGGCAAAGCGGTGGACGCGGCCCTGCAATTGCTCGGCGGCCGGGTGGAAAACATTCATCTGCAATTGCACCGTGACTTCAGCGATGTGCAGGTGCAAATCGACCAGACCCGCCTGGAGCAGATTCTGGTCAATCTCATCGGCAACGCCCTGGATGCGATGCAAGCGCAGCCGCTGCCGGAGCTGTGGCTCGAAGGCGAGGTGTCCGAAGACAAGTACCGGCTGCGCGTGCGTGACAACGGCCATGGCATCGACGCCGAAGCGCGCAAGCACCTGTTCGAACCGTTCTTCACCACTAAACCCGGCGAACAGGGCCTGGGCCTTGGCCTGACCCTTTCCGCCAGCCTGGCCGCCGCCACCGGCGGTCACCTGGGTGTCGAGCACCCGTCCAGCGGTGGCACCGCATTCGTCCTCAGTTTACCGTTGGTAAGCCCCACTCCCGCCGAGCCAATATGAACAACGACCTTAGTGTATTGATCGTCGAAGACGACCCCCATGTGCTGCTCGGCTGCCAACAGGCGCTGACCCTGGAAGACATTCCCTGCATTGGCGTGGGCAGCGCCGAAGAAGCCCTGGAGCGGGTCGGCGACAACTTCGCCGGCATCGTCGTCAGCGACATTCGCCTGCCGGGCATCGATGGCCTGGAATTGCTGACCCGGCTCAAGGCCCGCGACCGCAGCCTGCCGGTGGTGCTGATCACCGGGCACGGCGACATCTCCATGGCCGTCGGTGCAATGCAGAAAGGCGCCTACGACTTCATGGAAAAGCCGTTCTCCCCCGAGCGCCTGGTAGATGTCGCCCGCCGCGCCCTGGAGCAACGCAGCCTAGCGCGGGAGGTGTCGTCGCTGCGTCGGCAACTGGCCGAGCGCGACTCCCTGGAAGGGCGGATCATCGGACGCTCGCCGGCCATGCAGAACCTGCGGGAGCTGATCGCCAACGTCGCCGACACCTCGGCCAACGTGCTGATCGAAGGCGAAACCGGCACCGGCAAGGAGTTGGTTGCGCGCTGCCTGCATGATTTCAGTCGGCGGCACACCCGGCAGTTCGTCGCCCTGAACTGCGGCGGCCTGCCGGAGAACCTCTTCGAAAGCGAAATTTTCGGCCACGAGGCCAACGCCTTTACCGGCGCGGGTAAACGGCGGATCGGCAAGATCGAACACGCCGACGGCGGCACGCTGTTCCTCGACGAAGTGGAAAGCATGCCCCTGCCCTTGCAGATCAAACTGCTGCGGGTGTTGCAGGAACGCACCCTCGAACGCCTCGGTTCGAACCAGAGCGTGGCGGTGGATTGCCGCGTCATCGCGGCGACCAAATCTGACCTCGTCGAGTCGAGCAAGGCCGGCGAATTCCGCAGTGACCTGTATTACCGACTCAACGTGGTGACCCTGGAACTGCCGCCACTGCGCGAGCGCCGCGAGGATATCCTGCAACTGTTCGAACACTTTTTGCAGCAGTCGTCCCTGCGCTTCGATCGCATCGCGCCGGAACTGGACAACCAGACCGTTTCGAACCTGATGAGCCACGACTGGCCGGGCAACGTGCGTGAACTGCGCAACGTAGCCGAGCGCTTTGCCCTGGGCTTGCCGGCGTTCAAGAAAACCGGTGCCGGCGGCGGCAATCAGGGCCTGGCCTTTGCCGAAGCGGTGGAAGCGTTCGAGCGCAACCTGCTCAGCGATGCCTTGCAACGCAGCGGCGGCAACCTGACCCAGGCCAGCCAGGAACTGGGCATGGCCAAGACCACACTGTTCGACAAAGTGAAAAAGTACGGCCTGAGCCATTAGGGGCTTGCTCAAAGCGACCCTGCGCCTGCTCGCGATGGCGCCGGGTCAGTCGATATCATCGTTGGCTGAAACACCGCAATCGCGAGCAAGCTCGCTCCTACAGATGATCGTGGGTTAGAGGAGATTGCGATCGGCCACCGGTTCGATCTGCGCCCAGTGCGAAGTGTCTTCACGATGAGCCCGCAAATACGGCAACACCGCCGCCAGTAACGGTGCCTTGAATGCCTCCTGGAATCGATGGGCCAGCCCCGGAATCAGGATCAACTGACTGCCACGCAGATGCGCCGCCAGATGCACGCCGTGCATCACTGGTAATAGCGGATCGGCCGTGCCATGCACCACCAGTGCCGGGACCCGCAGCTGGTTGAGCAGCGCCACCCGGCTCGGCTCGGCGAGGATGGCCATGATCTGGCGTTTCACGCCTTCGGGATTGAACGCCCGATCATAAGACAGCGCCGCCTGATGCAGCAGAGCCTGACGATCGTCGCTGACCATCGGGCTGCCCAATGCCGCCAGCAGGTCGGCCTGTTGCTCCAGCGCCACTTCGCGGTTCGGTGCGCCACGACGGGCAAGCAGTTGCACAAGCGCGGCACTCGGTGCCGGCAAGCCTTCGGCGCCTGAGGAGGTCATGATCAGGGTCAGGCTCTCGACCCGTTGCGGTGCCATGGCCGCCATGTGCTGGGCGATCATCCCGCCCATGCTGGCGCCTAACACGTGGAATTGGTCGATGTGCAAGGCGTCCATCAAACCCAGGCCATCGTCGGCCATGTCAGTCAGCGAGTACGGTGACGACACCGGCAATCCGAGTTTGTAGCGCAGCACTTCAAAGGTCAGGTTGGCTTCGGCCGGTGCTTGCCGCCAGGTCGACAGGCCGACATCGCGATTGTCATAGCGGATCACCCGGAACCCCTGCTGGCACAGGGCAACCACCACTTCGTCCGGCCAGTGAATCAATTGCCCGCCCAGGCCCATCACCAACAGCAATGCCGGATCCGACGCACGGCCGACGCTCTGGTACGCCAGGCTTACCTGGGCCAGATCCACCCGCTCGGTCGGAACGTTGACGTCACAACGCGAAGCCGCCAGGGACGGCAGGCCGAACACCAGCGCGGCCAAAAATACGATTCGTGAAAGAAATGCAGCACCCATGGAAAAACACCAAAACGCAGAACCCCAGTAGAGCGCGAGTCTGATGAAGTTTGTTCAAGCGCGCTGCCACAGTTCCATGACAGTTTGATGAAGAGTGCCGGGCGGTCAAATACATGCCTCTTCAAAAAACGGGCGTTGAGGTCGACAGACACCAAAACATGAGACAAACTCAACGTTTTCGAATTTTCCACAAGTTTTACTCATGGAGCCACCGGTGCTTGAAATCCGTCACCTCAAGACCCTGCACGCCTTGCGCGAAGCCGACAGCCTGGTGGACGCGGCCGACCGCCTGCACCTGACGCAGTCGGCCCTGTCCCACCAGTTCAAGGAACTGGAAGAGCGCATGGGCATGCCGCTGTTCGTGCGCAAGACCAAACCGGTGCGTTTCACCAGCGCCGGTTTGCGCCTGCTGCAACTGGCGGACGCCACCTTGCCACTGCTGCGCGCCGCCGAGCGCGACATCAGTCGTCTGGCCGGTGGCACCGCCGGGCGCTTGCACATGGCCATCGAATGCCACAGTTGCTTCCAGTGGCTGATGCCGACCATCGACCAGTTCCGTGATGCCTGGCCGGAAGTCGAGCTGGACCTGGCTTCGGGTTTCTCCTTTGCGCCGCTGCCGGCGTTGGCCCGTGGCGACCTGGACCTGGTGGTGACCTCCGACCCGGTGGATCTTGCCGGGATCACCTATGTACCGCTGTTCACCTATGAAGCGATGCTGGCGGTGGCCAACCAGCACCGCTTGGCCGGCAAGGCCTACATCGTTCCCGAGGACTTGCTGCCGGAAACCCTGATCACCTACCCGGTGGAGCGGGACCGGCTGGACATCTTCACCCGCTTCCTTGAACCCGCCGACATCGAACCGGCCCAGGTGCGCACCTCGGAACTGACGGTGATGATGATGCAGTTGGTGGCAAGCGGTCGCGGCGTGTGTGGCATGCCCCATTGGGCGCTGCACGAGTACAGTTCCCGGGGCTATGTGAAGGCCAAGCGATTGGGTGAAAAGGGCTTGTTTGCGACACTGTATGCGGCGATCCGGGCCGACATGCTGGACGCGCCGTACATGCGCGACTTTTTGCTGACGGCCAAGGACACTTCGTTCTCGACGCTGGACGGGGTTAGCGCGGTTCGCTAGAACACCAACCAGCTGTAGGAGCGAGCTCGCTCGCGATGGTCATCAACGATAACACTGGAAGCCTGACACCCCGTGTCGCTTTCAGGTTTATCGCGAGCGAGCTCGCTCCTACAAGGGATCTATGTGATGGTTAGATCTCACGCCACATGTGGATCTTGTCGAAGTAATCCTCGCCCACCCGCACCGCCATCGGCTCCAGGCCGAACTGGACGAAGCCGCAGCGCTGGTACAGGTTGAATGCGGCATCGTTGCCGGCGGTGACGGTCAATTTGATCAATCGCAGTTCCTGATGGGAGCGCGCTTCGGCCAGAACAGCCTGTACCAAATGAAAACCGAGCCCACGCTGGCGCACGTTGGCGGACACATACATGCCAAACAGCGTCGCCTTGTGCCGGACCTTTTCCCTAGGTTCGAACGCCAGCCCGACAATGCCCGCCAACTTGCCCTCCTCGAACGCACCGAACACCACATCGAGCTTGCCGGTCAGGCGCGACTCCCACCAACCCAAAGGCATCGCCGCCCGCTCGCGCACACTCGAGGTGAAGGCCTGCGGATGCAGCTCGTAGGCTTCGAGCATCAGCGCCCGATAGTCCAGGGCATGGCTGGCATCCAGTCGCTCGATCCACATGCTCAGGCCATCCGTTTTTGCTCAAGCATCAGTCGCAGTGCCAGCCCCGACAATACGAAGCCCATGAAATAGCGCTGCATCGCCAGCCAGGTCGGATTGTTGACGAACCACGAGGCGATGCCCGCGGCAAACATGGCGATCATCAGGTTGACGCTAAAACTGACGCTGATCTGGGTCAGGCCGAGGATGATGCTCTGGCTGAACACCGAGCCGTGTTCCGGCGTGATGAACTGCGGAAACACCGACAGATAGAACACCGCGATCTTCGGGTTCAGGGCACTGGTCAGAAAGCCCATGGTGATCAGTTTGCGTGACGAGTCCGGGGGTAACTGCAGTGCCTCGAACGGCGAGCGCGCACCGGGTTTGACCGCCTGCCAGGCTAGCCACAGCAGATACAGCGCACCGGCCCACTTCAACACCTCATAGGCCATCGGCACCGCCAGGAACACCGCCGTCAAACCGGCGGCCGCAGCAAACAGGTGCACGAAGAATCCGGCGACCACCCCAAGCAACGAGATCACCCCGGCCTTGCGACCCTGGCAGATCGAACGGGAGATCAGGTAGATCATGTTCGGCCCCGGCGTCAGCACCATCAGCAACGCGGCGGCGGCAAAAATCAGCAAGTCTTGAAGCGGGATCATGGGCGAAGTCCTTTGCGTAATGATCAGGCGATCGCGGTCAGCGATGCTCGATAAAACGGCAGGATCAGGTCCCGTGTCAATGGCGCCAGACTGACATTGCCATCGGTGGCCGGGTCGATCCAGAGCACTTCTTCGATCTCCGCCGCCGGGGTGACATCGCAATGAACACTCAGCTGAAAGAGTTCGGCGTGTACGACAAACCCCGGCTCGTTGGCGGCCGGTGCCGAGAAGTGACCAAGGTAAACGGCCTGCGCCGGGTCGATGTCCAGACCCAGCTCTTCTTCCAGCTCCCGGGCCAGGGCGTGAACCGGTAGTTCATGGGGCTCGATCTTGCCGCCCGGTTGCATGAAGGCCTGGGTACCGCGCTTGCGCACCAGCAGGGTTCGACCGTCAGGGCCGATCAACAGGGCGGCGGCGATGTGGATAAGTCCAGCGGGCTGGGCAGAAAACGTCGTCATGAACAAAGGCCTTTGACTCAAAAGCTGCAAGGATCACATGTCCGCCCTGTAGGAGCGAGCTCGCTCGCGATGGTCGTGAACGAAAACGCGTAAAACCAGATGCCCATCGGCGCTCTCAGGTTTATCGCGAGCAAGCTCGCTCCTACAGTTCCTTTA
>NZ_AKJJ01000096.1:0-11050 GCF_000282395.1 Pseudomonas sp. GM55
CAGACAGGGCGCGTTATCGTTGACGTCCATCACGAGCAGGCTCGCTCCCACAGGGGATTGGGGGGATCTGCCAAAGTCAGGTCGGCTTTAAGGCCGCCTCGCCTTGGCTTTAGATTTGGGCGCCCCGTTAAACCACGATGGCCGAACGCAGGCATTGCGTAGTGGGTAAACCGGTAGGACGCCGGTTTAGCCGCGCTGGGCCATGGATGGCCCATCGCGGCGACCCACGGAGCAATGCCGGAGTGAGGGCATGCCGAGCCTAGGCGAGGCACCGAGTGGTGGGGCAAAGCCTTTTGGTTCCTTTTTGGCGTTTGAAAAAGGGACTCGCCGTAAGGGCGAAACCATAGGTGGCCGTTACCGCAGCAATGGATATGTACTCGATAAATATCCCAGTAGGCTTTCAGGGCAATCCACGTACCCCTAGTCCGCTTTGACGATGAATGATTCCCCGCTCAATCCGATGATCCGTCACAACTGGCGCAGTTGCGCAGTGAGATCGGGAGAATTGAGTGATGCACAGCATGCGAGAAAAGACCCAGGACGAACGTGATCTGCTTGAACGGGCACGCCGCCTGGTGCCGGCACTCAAGGCACGCACGGCGCAGGCCGACAAGGACTTGAAAGTGCCAGTGGAGAGCGTCCTCGAGTTGCAGTCCGCCGGGTTGCTGCGGGCCTTGCAGCCACGGGCGTTCGGCGGTTATGAAGTGGACCCGCGCACCTTCTTCGAAATCCAGACCATCCTCGCCGAGGGGTGCATGTCCACGGCCTGGATCTACGGTGTGATGGGGGTTCACCCCTGGCAACTGGCGCGGTACCCGATCGAAGCGCAGCGCGAAGTCTGGGCCGATGACCACAACGCGCTGATCTGCTCGACCTATATGCCGGCGGCCAAGGTCACGGTGGTCGAGGGCGGTTACCGCATTAGCGGGCGTTGGGGTTTCTCCAGCGGCAGCGAACACTGCCAATGGGTATTCCTGGGCGGCATCCTGCCACCCGATGGCGAGTTGGCCGCCGAGCACGGCACTTTCCTGCTGCCGCGCCACGACTATCAGATCGAACGTAACTGGGACGTACTGGGCCTGCGCGGCACCGGCAGCCATGACATCGTGGTCGAGGATGTATTCGTCCCGGCCCATCGCGTGCAACGCACCAATAACTGGACCCTCGAAGCGACCCCGGGGCGCCTGGTCAACACCAACCCGATCTACGCGATCCCCTTCGCCCAGGTGTTCTCCCGCGCCGTCTCGACCTCGGCCATCGGCGCCCTGCAGGGTGCGATCAACGAGTTCCGCGACAACGCCGCCAAGCACATCGGCAAGCACGGCGCCCGTACTGCTGACGATCCGGTGGCACAAACCGCCGTTGCCGAAGCGATGATCACCGTCGACGGCCTGCGCCTGGTGCTGGAGCGCAACTACGAGCATCTGATGAGCCTGGCCCGTGCCGGCGAATACCCGGACACCGAGACCCGTCTGCAGTATCGCTACCAGTCGGCCTATGTGACCAACATCTGCGCCGAACGGGCCAACGACCTGTTGCGCAGCATGGCGGCCTCGGGCTTGTACAACACCAACCCGGTGGCGCGGCTGTTCCGCGACCTGCATCAGGCGCGCGGGCACATCGCCAATAACTACATGGCCTACGGCCGCAGCTACGGCGCGGTGATGCTCGGTCTGCCCAACCCGGACCCTTACGTCTGAGACCACGGCGCCCGTTTCGACACCCCTGGGTTTACACCTGTCCGTGCTGCACGGCCAGGTGGTCATGAGTACCTGACCTATGAACAATTATCTTGCCCTGCGCGTGGCGCGAGTGATCGAGGAAACCGCCGATGCGCGCTCCCTGGTGTTCGACGTGCCGGAGCATCTGGGCGAACGTTTTCGCTATCAACCCGGCCAGTTCCTGACCTTGCGCGTACCCTTCGAGGACGGCTGGCTGCCCCGTTGTTATTCATTGTCCAGCACGCCGTTGCTGGATGAGCCGTTGCGGGTAACGGTCAAGCGCGTGCACGAGGGACGCGCCTCGAACTGGCTGTGCGGCGAGTTGCAGGCCGGCCAGACCGTGGAGGTGCTGCCACCGGCCGGGGTGTTTGTGCCGCGCAGCCTCGACGGCGACTTGCTGCTGTTCGGCGGTGGCAGTGGCGTGACCCCAGTGCTGTCGATCCTGCGTTCGGCGTTGCTCGCGGGAACAGGCCGGGTCCTGCTGATCTATGCCAACCGCGATGAGTCCTCGGTGATATTCAAGGATGAACTCAGACACCTGGCCAGCGCTCATCCGCAACGCCTGCAAATCGTCCACTGGCTCGATTCGGTGCAGGGCATCCCGAGCGTCGGGCAACTGGCCGAACTGGCGCGGCCGTTTATCGATGCCCAGGCATTCATTTGTGGTCCGGGCCCGTTCATGGACGCGGCTGTCAGCGCGCTCAAGGGCCTGGGCGTGCCGGATCGTCGGGTGCATGTCGAGCGCTTCGTCTCGCTGCCCGGTGAAGGTGAGCTGCCGCTGGTGGCCAGCAGCGAGGCCGCCGTGGCCGCGCAGTTGGCGGTGCGCCTGGATGGCGAGGACCACCAGCTGGCCTGCGACAGCGGCGAGACCGTACTGGCCGCCATGGAGCGTGCCGGCCTCAACCCGCCCAGCGCTTGTCGTGTCGGTGGCTGCGCCTCGTGCATGTGCACCCTGGAAAGCGGCGAAGTCGAACTGCTGCACAACGATGCACTGGATGCGGGCGACCTGGCCGAAGGCTGGATTCTGGCCTGTCAGGCAGTGCCCACCAGCGCGCAACTGCGTATCCGCTTTCCCGATTGATGAGCCCGAGCCCACGATGAATCAGAGCCTGAACCTTGCCGCGTCCCTGAGCGCAGCCCCTGTCACCCTTGCCCAGTTGGTCTTTAGCAGCGCCGAACGTTTTGCCGGGCGCACGGCCATCGAGGAAAACGGCCAATGCATCGACTACGCCGACCTGCCCGAGCGCGTCATGGGCTTTGCCCGGGGCTTGATGGCTCTGGGCATCCAGGCCGGTGACCGGGTCGGTATCTGGGCGCCGAACAGTGGTGACTGGATCCTCGCGGCGCTGGGCATTCAGTGCGCCGGTGCGGTACTGGTGCCGATCAACACGCGGATGAAGGGCCTTGAGGCCGCCGATGTGCTGGAGCGCAGTGGCTGCCGGCTGTTGTTTGTCCCGCAGCGTTTTCTCGACGTCGACTACCCGGCGCTGCTCGCGCCCCATCGACCAGCCAGCCTCGAACACTTGGTGATGCTCGATGGCGACACCCCCGGGCTGTCTTCGGACCTGACCCTTGCACAGTTTCTACGCGGTGCGGCGACCATCGATGCAGATAGCGCCAGGCACCGGGCATTGGCGGTCGGCCCCGAGGCCATGTGCGACCTGTTGTTCACCTCGGGCACCACCGGCAAACCCAAGGGCGTGATGAGCGGCCACGGTCAGAACCTGCGGGCCTTCAGCGAATACGTCAAGGTCATCGGCCTGGTGCCGGACGACCGTTACCTGATCGTTAACCCGTTCTTTCATGCCTTTGGCTACAAGGCCGGTTGGCTGACCTGCCTGATCGGCGGGGCGACCATCCTGCCCCATGCGGTGTTCGACGCAGAGCAGGTGTTCCAGCGCATCGCCCGTGAGCGCATCAGCGTCCTGCCCGGCGCACCGACGCTGTACCTCTCGCTGCTGGCCCATCCGCAGCTCAAGCAGACCGACCTGTCGAGCCTGCGTATCGCGGTGACCGGGTCGGCGAGCATCCCGCCGAGCCTGATCGAGCGCATGCGCAATGAGTTGGGGTTTGCCGTGGTGACCACCGCCTATGGCCTGACCGAGTGCGGCGGACTGGCGACGATCTGCGATCCACAAGACTCGGCGCAGGTGATCGCCGGCACCAGCGGACGGCCGATTGCCGGCACCGAAGTGAGCATCCGCGACCCGCACAACCAGGCGCTGGACGCCGGGCTTACCGGCGAGATCTGCCTGCGTGGCTTCCACATCATGCAGGGCTATTTCCAGAACCCCGAAGCGACCCGCGAAGCCATCGACGCCGAAGGCTGGCTGCACACTGGCGATGTCGGGCGCCTGGACGAGGCGGGCAACCTGATCATCACCGACCGGCTGAAGGACATGTTCATCGTCGGCGGTTTCAACTGTTACCCGGCGGAAATCGAAGCAGCGCTGATCAGGCACCCGGCCATTGCCCAGGTGGCAGTGATTGGCATCGCCGATGAGCGCATGGGCGAGGTCGGGTGTGCCTGCGTGGTCCTGCGCGAAGGCAAAGAACTCGACGAGGCGCAACTGATCGCCTGGAGCCGAGAGCAGATGGCCAATTACAAGGTGCCGCGCCAGGTGCATTTCTTCAACGCCTTGCCATTGAATCCGTCGAGCAAGGTGGCGAAAAACGAACTGCGTGCGGTGGTGGCCAACAGCGCTCAGGCATGAAGCGTACGCCACTCACCAAACGGACGATGCGCAGGGGAGCGGTTTTTTTCATGCTGCGGCGACACCCGCAAACAACAACAAAAAGGAGAGGAGCATGTTCACCCGAAACCTGGTTACGCGCCGTCCGGGGAGCCTGATCGATGGTCGCTGCCTGTTGGCAACGGCCATTACCTTCGTCAGTGTGACGGCCAGCGCTGCGCCGACCCTCGAACTGGGGGAAGACACCACCCTGGATTCGTCGCTGACGGTCAACTACACCGCATCCATGCGTACCGCCAAACAGGCTCATCAATACCTCAATGACCCGAACAACGACGACGGCACGCGCAACTTCAAGCGCGGTTCGTTGATCAACAACCGTCTGAGCCTGTTCGGCGAATTGCAGCTCAGGCACGACAACCTCGGTGCGGTGCTGCGCGGCAGTCAGTTCTATGACGATGTCTACAACCAGAAAAACGCCAACGATTCGCCGCAGACGGTGAACAAGACCGGGCACAACGATGGCTTCAGCGACGAAACCCGCAGGCTCAGTGGCAGCATGGCACGACTGCTCGATGCCTATGTGTATGGCAACTTTGAAGTCGGCGAGACCCAGTACCTGTCGCTCAAGGCCGGGCGGCATCTGGTGGCCTGGGGCGAGAGTCTGTTCTGGCCTAACATCAGCCAGGGCCAGGCTCCGGTGGACGCGACCAAGTTCAACGTGCCGGGTACCGAGGCCAAGGACTCGTACCTGCCGGTAGGGCAGGTGTCCGGGTCGTGGTCGCTGAATGAAAACCTGGCGCTGGTGGGCTACTACCAGTACGAGTGGGAAAAGACCCAGCTCAACCCTGTTGGGGACTATTTTGGCAGCGATACATTCGGTCCCGGCGCCGAGTTCTTTCGTCTGGGCAGCGGTCAGGTCGACCACCTGCCCAATGGTCTGGCGGTCGGTTATGGCGGTGCGAAAGACGCCAGCGACAGCGGCCAATGGGGCCTGGGCGTACGCTACCGGATCACCGAGAACACCGAAGTGGGGCTGTTCCATTACCGCTATAACGAGCGCATCGGCTCGTTGTTCTTCGACTTCACCGGCACCACCCAATACTCGTCGCTCAAGAGCATCGGCCATGATGGCAGCGCGCCGTCCTATCGCCTGGGCTATTTCGAAGACGTCAAGCTGACGGGCATTAGTTTCAGCTCCAAGGTCGGCGACTCGGTGCAGTATGCCGGTGACCTGAGCTACCGCGATGGTGCCTCGGTCTACCTGAACAACGGCGCGCCGACCACCGGGCAGATCTGGCAAGGCAATCTCAACGCCATGTACATCCTGGGCCCAAGCCTGCTCGCCCAGCAGACTACCTTCATGGGTGAAGTGGTGCATCAACACATCGACGGGGTGGACAGCCTGACGATCACCGGTGGCGGCGCCGGCGTGGATGGCACCTTCGACAAGTTCGAGTCGAAGACCCAGACCCGCGGTTCGACCCTGCTGGGCATTGGCGCCTACATGGACTACCCGTCCATCGCCACGGGCCTGGACCTGAGCACCAAGGTGGTATGGACGCAGAACGTCGACGGCAGCGCCTATCAGGGCCTGGGCCGTGACGAGAAACGCCTCACCGTGGGCGGCGATTTCAAGTACCTGGGCAACTTCCAGATCGGCATGACCTACGTCGCCTACCTGAGCTCGCCGGATGTCGCCCAGGGCCGATTGCTGGCTGACCGCGATTACCTGTCGCTCAACGCCAAGTACACCTTCTGATGATCATGGCTGCGTCGCGATCTGGCGACGCAGCCACCCTTTGTAGCCTGATAACAATAAAGAGAGGCCTGTCATGAATCCTCGTCCGACCCCGTCAGCGTTCAGCCCTATCGCGATTGGTCCACTGACCCTGAAAAACCGCTTTATAAAATCCGCGACCAACGAGGGCATGAGTGCCGGGGGGGTGCCTTCCAAACAGCTGGTCAAGCTGCACTCGGCCCTGGTCGCGGGCGGCACCGCCATGACCACCGTGGCCTATTGCGCTGTGAGCAGCGATGGCCGCACCTTGCCCAACCAATTGACCCTCGCCCCATCCAGCGTGCCGCACTTCAAGGCGCTGACCGACGCCGTGCACCAGTCCGGTGGACTGGCCAGCGCGCAGATCACCCATGGCGGCTGCTTTACATTTATTCGCGAGCGTTCGACCAAGCGTCCGCTGTCGGCCAGCGGCGGCTTCAACAAGATCGGATTGATGAGCGGCATGTTCCTCAAGCAGGCGATGAACGAAGCCGACATGCAGCAAGTGGTGCGCGATTTCGCCCAAGGCGCGCGCCTGGCACGTCAGGCGGGTTTCGATGCGGTGGAAATCCACATGGGCCACGGCTACTTGCTGAGCCAGTTCATTTCACCGATGTACAACAAGCGCCGCGACCAGTACGGCGGCAGCCTGGAGAACCGCCTGCGCTTTCCGCGCCGAGTGCTGCGTGCGGTGCTCGATGCGGTCGGCCAGGAGATGGCGGTGATCTGCAAATACAGTGTGACTGAAGGCGTGCGCGCCGGTAACAGTGCCGAAGACGGGGCGAATATTGCCCGCATGCTGGAAGAAGAGGGCGCGCACCTGCTGGTGCTCAGTGCGGGGATGAACGCCGAGTCGATCACCACCATGTTCGGTTCCTCGTTCCCCAAGGAAAACCGCGTGCAGCAGAAGAACAAGATCATTGCCTTGGCGATGGCCATCCAGCGTCGCAAAGAGCCAACCGTGGAATTCCGTGAGCTGTATTTGCTGGAGCATGCGCGCAAGGTGCGCGCTGCGGTGAAAATGCCACTGGCTTATCTGGGCGGCGCCAAGAGCCTGGCGAGCATCGAAAAAATCATGGCCGAGGGTTTCGACCTGGTCGCCATGGGCCGGGTGTTGCTGGCCGAGAATGACTACGTCAACAAGCTCGCCAGTGGCGCCAGCCGCGACTCGATCTGCACCGCCTGCAACCGCTGCGTGGCGATGATGTACACCCCCGGCGGCACCTCCTGCGTACTGGGCCAGCCCGGCGATGCCGTGTTGAACAGCCAGAAGGCGGCAGATCGCTAACAACACAAGAAACCAATACACCACAAACCCTGTGGGAGCGGGCTTGCCCGCGATAGCGGTCGGACAGTCAACATTGATGTTGAATGTGCTGGCCCCATCGCGGGCAAGCCCGCTCCCACAGGTTTTGGGGGTGTTTGTCGATTAGCCGTTCTGCAGGAAGTCGATGCAACTGCGGTTGAACAGTTCGCGGTGTTCCACCTGGACCCAATGCCCGCAACGATTGAGCACGATGAATCGGGCGTTTGGCGCGCCGTCGATGATGCGCTGCGCGCCACTGACCGGGTTGAAGTGATCGTTGGTGCCCCAGAAACCGAGGATCGGGCACTGAATCTCACCCAACCGCGTTTCCATGTTCGGCACCATCATCGTACTGAACAGGTTCTTCGGCTGGGTCACCGCCACCGCCACGCGTTCCAGCAGCAGGCTTTCCGGCAGGATCGAGTCATCGAACAGCTGCAGGCGCATCATGCTGCGCATCTCCTCCATGCCGATGGGGCCTGCGTTGAACAGGCTGACCATGCGCACGATGCCCTCCATCTTGAAGTAGGTCTCGCGCTCCTCGACGCCGCCGGGTGCCAGCAGGATCAGGCTCTGGGGCAGTTGCGGCAGACGCAGGGCCAGACCCAGGGCGATCGCGCCGCCCAGCGAGTTACCCAGCAGCGTGCAACGCCGCACACCGACGGCCTCGAGGAACGCCGCCACGCAGTCGACGAAGAAATCCAGGTTGTACTGCACGTCTTCGGGTTTGTCCGAGCGGCCGAAACCCGGGAGGTCGAGCACGAGGTTGCGATAGCCCGCGGCGACGAGTTGCGGGTAGTTGCCTTTGAAGTTGCTGAAGCCACTGGCGCCCGGCCCGCTGCCATGCAGCCACAGCACCACCGGGCCTGCGCCCTCATCCAGATAGTGCAGGCGCAGGCCGTTTGGCAGGCTTGCGTAATGGCCGACGGGCAGGGGCAGATCTACGGGTTGGTTCATGGGGTTCTCCATTGACGGCGGATTCATGAAGCACAGCCGCGCCAGGCGCTGCAGCAAGGTGAATGCATCGTATTGAACAGAAACGCTGCGCCTGGCGTGGTGCGCGCCCAAGAATGCTGGGCCCGTACGGCGTTGCCGGCATCGTCCGTTCAGACCACGCAGCGATAGTCCCATCGGACGATGTGTGCCATGGCACTTGCCGCTAATCATTCAGTGGACGGCCGCACTGCAGGGGCAGCGGGCCGCAGCGTATTTGCACATTCGGAGATTGCTATGAAGTTACTCAACAAAGTGGCGTTTGTGACCGGCGCCGCGCAGGGCATGGGCCAGGCCATCGTGCGTGGTTTTGTCGCCGAAGGCGCGAAGGTAGTGGCTGTCGATCTGAATCAGGCGGCTCTCGCAGAGAGCTTGGCAGACCTGGGCGACAAGGTGCTGGCCCTGGCCTGCAACGTCGGTGACGGCTCCTCCGTGGCCGATGCGATGGGCCAGTCCGAGCAGCACTTCGGCGGTCTCGACATCCTGGTCAACAACGCCGGTGTGGGCGGGCTGGACAGCTTCCTCGAAACCCCGGACGAGAGCTGGGCGCGGGTGATCGGCGTGAACCTGGGCGGCACCTTTCTGTGCTGCCGTGAAGGCGCCAAGTTGATGGTCAAGGGTGGCCGCAAGGGCGCGATCATCAACCTCTCCAGCACTGCCGCGCTGACCGGCGAAGGCCCAAGCCACTACTGCGCCTCGAAAGCCGGAGTGATGGGGCTGACCCGTTCGATCGCCCGTGAACTGGCGGCCAGCGGTATCCGCGTCAACACCTTGGTACCGGGGCCGACAAACACCCCGATGATGGCCGGCATCCCTGATGAATACATGCAGGCGCTGCTGAAAAACGTGCCCTTGGGGCGCATGTGCGAGACCGACGAGATCGCCCGGGTCGCGGTGTTCCTGGCCAGCGAAGACGCCAGTTTCATGACCGGGCAGAACATCGCCGTCAACGGCGGCATGGCCTTTATCTGATCAGGGAGTCACCCATGAGCAAGCGTTTACAAGGAAAAATCGCCTTCGTCACCGGCGCCGGTTCCGGCATCGGCGAAGCCACCGCCCTGCGATTTGCCGAAGAGGGTGCGACGGTGGTGTTGTGCGGGCGACGCATCGAGCCGCTGCAAGGCGTGCAGGAAAAAATCCAGGCCTTGGGCGGCCGGGCCGAGATCGCCGTGGCCGATGTCAGCGATGAACAGGCCTATGTCGGCGCGCTGCAAGCCACCGCGCAACGTCACGGGCGCCTGGACATCCTGGTCAACAATGCGATGGCCTACACTTGGGGCGGCATCGACACCATGACCACCGCCGACTGGCACGCCAACTTCGCCACCACCGTCGACGGCACCTTCTGGGGCACCCGCACCGCGATGCAGTTGATGAAGGAGCAGGGCGGCGGTTCGATCGTCAACATCGCTTCGATCTGTGGCCTGTTCGGCACGGCATGGATGGCCGGTTACTCGGCGGCCAAGGCGGCGGTGATCAACTTCAGCCGGGCGGCGGCCAGCGAAGGCGCACCGCACAACATCCGCTGCAACGTGATCATCCCGGGCGTGGTCGACACCCCGGCCACCGCCGGCATGCTGGGCGATGCCAAGACCCGCAGCAACACTGAAAAAGTGATCCCGATGAAACGGGTCGGCCTGCCGGTGGAACTGGCCAACGCTATTGTGTTCCTGGCCAGCGACGAGGCTTCGTATGTCACCGGCGCCAGCCTGGCGGTGGATGGCGGACGCGGTTCGGACCTGTACACGGTGCTCGACTGATGAACCAGGACACGAACCCGTTGCTGGCGCGCATCGACCGCCTGGAGTCGCTGGACGCGATCCGCCAACTGGCCGGCAAGTACGCTCTGGCTCTGGATATGCGGGACATGGATGCCATGGCCAACTGCTTCGCCCCGGACGTACGCGTGGGCCGCGACAAGAGCGGTCGCGCGCACCTCAAGCTGTGGCTGGACGAAACCATGCGCAAGCAGTTCCACGGCACCTCCCACCACTTGGGCCAGCACATCATCGAGTTCAGCGATGCCGATCACGCCACCGGCGTCGTCTATTCGAAGAACGAGCATGAGACAGGTCCCGAGTGGGTGATCATGCAGATGCTGTATTGGGACGATTACGAGCGGATTGACGGGCGCTGGTGCTTTCGCCGCCGCTTGCCGTGCTACTGGTACGCGACCGACTTGAACAAACCACCGATCGGCGGCCTGAAAATGCGCTGGCCAGGGCGCGAGCCGTACGCCGGTACCTTCCATGAGCTGTTTCCGTCCTGGGATGCGTTCTGGGCGCAACGCCCGGACAAGGATGCCTTGCCGCAGATCGCGGAACCGGCACCGCTGGAAGGCTTCCTCGCCAACCTGCGCCGGGGGGCGGGTGATCCGAAGATTCGGGTGCGTTGAAAACCGTGGGTTCTTTTAAAGCCACTCGCTCCGGCAGGGTAGCGCTGGTTGCCTATTGGGAATGGATTGGATGGTGTACATATCCATTCCTGCGGTAACGGCCACTGGCGGTTTCGCCCTTACGGCGAGTCACTTGGAAGAGCCCCAAGTAACCAAGGGCTC
>NZ_AKJJ01000097.1:0-16949 GCF_000282395.1 Pseudomonas sp. GM55
GTCAACGATAACGCGGGCTGCCTGAATCCCCGCGGTGTCCCGGCGTATTTCGTCGGAACGCCGCCCGGAGCAAGCTTCGCTCCTACAGGGAAACGAGTTCAGCGAGCCTGCTCGCGATGGCGGTGTCAATCTGGAATGCTTGTTTAACGGTTGTAGGAGCAACTTCCTGCAAGCTACAGCGCCTTGCGGCATTGCCTACAGCTAAGCCAGAATCCGCCGGCTTGTGCGCCTTGGAGGCCATCGGTAACTTGGTCCGCGTCACTGATTCCCAGTGATCGGGTTTAGCAGCCCGGGGTGACATGAGGCGCATTGGCAGTCCAGACAGTCAGGTATTCCCCATCCCTGCACTTGATGGCAGCTGTGCGCAGGGCGTCCTCGGGCGCGCCGGTTTCGTGTCTTCCCGGTCTGCCAAACCCTCCACGATGTTCACCATCAACCCGCAAATCGACTCCGAAACCCTGCTGGGCATCGCGCAAGTGATCATGCTGGGGGAGTTGGCGGTGAATCGGGCGCTGGGCAGGCTGGATTCGCCTGAGTCTGCGTCACACAGCTGACCCTGTGGGAGCGGGCTTGCCCGCGAAAGCGGTGTGTCAGTTGACATGGATGTTGGATGTGATGGCCTCTTCGCGGGCAAGTCGGATCGCCGCACCGCCGCTCCCACAGGGATCTCCAGTGAACACAAGGTTTGTGCACGATAGAAATCGCTCTGTAGGAGCGGGCTTGCTCCGGGCGGCGATCCGACGATAGCGGTGTATCAGACTTGCAGATATTCCCGAGCCAACAAGCAAGCCCGTTCAATCAACATTGGCGCCATTTCAATCGCCGTCGGTGTGCCCTGGCGGGTATGGATCCAGCCCAGGTAGGTGGTGCCGCGCAGCATCAGGAACAACGCCAGCGTCTTGCGATCCGCCTCGGTCAGCGGTTTGACCGCGTTGTAGCCGTCGAGCAGCGCCACCTTGATCTGCTCATAACGCGGGTCATCCAGGCAGAAGTACAGCGCCGTGGCCAACTCGAACATGTGCCAGCCAAACCCGGCATCGTCGAAGTCGATCAAGCGTAGACGCGGCCCTTCGATCAGCAGGTTCTCGGGCACCAGGTCGGCGTGAATCATGCCGAAGTTACCCAGGTGCCGACCATACTGGCGCAAGTCCTTGCGTGCCGTGCGTCGGGCCTGTTGCAGCAGATCCCGCTGCTCATCGCTGAGCTGTTCCAGCTCCCAGAAGCGCCCCCAGAACGGGTTGGCGCCAATCAAGCCTTCCTCGTCCCAGGCATGCCGGACAAACTCGTCCGGCTGCTGCCAGTGCGCTGAATGCAGGTGAATGCGTGCGGCAATGGCGCCGGCTTCACTGAACAGAAAGTCGATTTCGGTATCGGCCTGCACCCCGTTCTCCGAGGTGCCAGCGGTCGCGCCGGGCAGCCAGGCGAGCATGTCGATGTGGCGCGGCTCGCCGATGGCCTGATGGGTGACTTCGACCAGGTGACTTTGATTCTGCGCACGGATGATTGGCGGCACAGTAATGCCGGCGTCGGCCAGCGCTTCCATCCATTGCAGCTCGGAGCGCAGCGCGGCTTGGCTGTGATAGCCATTGCGATGGATACGCAGGGCCACCCGCTGGCCATCGTGGCGGCGGGCGGAAAACACCGCGTTCTCGCGAAACTTCACCAGTTCAATGTCGGCGAATTCGC
Source organism: Pseudomonas sp. GM55 (assembly GCF_000282395.1). Lineage (NCBI taxonomy): Bacteria > Pseudomonadati > Pseudomonadota > Gammaproteobacteria > Pseudomonadales > Pseudomonadaceae > Pseudomonas > Pseudomonas sp. GM55. The sequence continues at coordinate 1,687 of NZ_AKJJ01000097.1, forward strand.
CGTCCCACTGTTGCAGGGCATGGCGCGCCAGTTCGTGCAGACGGGCCACTTGCTGGTCATGACTCAGGGTGTCGAATACAAGGCTGTGGAGTTCAGTCATGGCAAAAGCCTCAAATCGCGCTGAGCGCGTTATCCAGGGTGTCGACGAACAGGTCCGCGTGGTCACGGTTGAACACCAGCGGTGGGCGAAGCTTGAGAATGTTGTCGCCGGCGCCGATCTTGCTGATCAGCACGCCGTTCTCGCGCATGTCGTTCACCACCTTGCGCGCCTCCAGTCCGGCCGGCTCTTTGCTGGCGTGGTCGCGCACCAGTTCCATGGCAAAGAACAGGCCCTTGCCGCGCACGTCGCCGATGATCGAGTGCTTGCCGGCCAACACTTGCAGGCGTTGCTGCACATAGGCACCGACGCTTTGTGCGTTTTTCAGCAGTTGCTGTTCTTCGATCTCATCCAGCACCGCCATGCCGACTGTTGCCGCCACGGGTGAACCGCCGAAGGTGTTGAAGTACATGGCGTGGCGACCGAAGGATTCGACCAGCGCCTTGTGGGTGATCAACCCGGCCAGCGGATAGCCGTTACCCATCGGTTTGCCGAGGGTGACGATGTCCGGCACCACGCCGTGTGCCTGGTGGCCCCACAGGTGATCACCGGTGCGGCCAAAACCCGATTGCACTTCGTCGGCGATGAACAGTCCGCCAGCGGCACGGATCAGCGCCGCGGCCTTGTTGACGAAGCTGGCCGGCACCCGGGGCAGGCCTTCGTTGGCGAACAGGGTATCGATCAGCAGGGCGGCCGGGCGTATGCCCTGGGCCTGCATCGAGGCAATCGCTGCGGCGATGTTGGCCGCATATTCCTCGGCCAGTTGTGCCTCGGTGGTGCCGGCCGGTGCGTGGTACAGGCACGGAATCGGCACGGCGCGCGCATGGGCGGCGAAGGGCTCCGGCGAGGGCAGGGCGGTAGTCACTTCTGCCAGCGATGCCGAATTACCGTGGTAGTTGTAGTCGCTGACGATGATGCCGGTGCCGCCACTGGCGAACCGCGCCAGGCGCAGCGCCAGTTCGTTGGCTTCGCTGCCGGTGCAGGTGAACATGGCGGTGTCCAGCGACGCGGCGAAGGTCGCGGTCAGGCGTTCGGCATAGCGCACCACGTGTTCATCCAGGTAGCGGGTGTGGATGTTCAGCGTGGTGGCCTGGCGGTGCATGGCCTCGGTCACGCGAGGGTTGCAGTGACCGACACAGGGCACGTTGTTGTAGACGTCGAGGTAGCGCCGACCGTCGACATCGAACAGCCAGACACCTTCGCCACGCACCAGGTGCAAGGGTTTGTCGTAGAACAGCGGCGAGGCGCTGCCGAGTACACGATGGCGGCGTTGCAGGAGAGTGTCTTCAGGCATGGTCTGGAACCTCGATGACGGTGGTGCGACGGTTGCGCAGCAGGTAATTGAAAATGCACAGGGTGAAGGTCACGGCAAGGGCGATCAGCATCAGCATGTCGAGCTGGAAGCAGGCGGCGATCACCACCAGCGTCAGGGCCAGGCCCAGCCACGCAACCAGTTTGCCGCCGACCAGGGTGAACGGCCGTGGCAGGTCCGGTTGGTTGCGCTTGATGTGCAGGTACGCGCCGAAAATGAACAGGTAGCAAACGTTGAGCAGCAACACGACCGCCAGCATCACCGTGGCCGGGTCCACTTCGGACAGCGGCAGGCCGATGGCGCCGATCAGCAACAGCGCCGGGTAGGGCGTGCCGCGTTTGCCGGTCTTGCCCAGCCATTGCGGGAACAGGCCGTCGCGGGCCATGGCGAACAGTTGCCGGGAGGCGGCGTACACCAGCGAAAAGAAGGTAGCGATCAGGCCGAACACCGCGCCGCAGCCAATCACTCTGGCCAGCCATGAGCCTTCACCGAAGGCGCTGTTGCTGGACATCGCGGCGTACAGCGGATCGCCTGCCGAGCCGACCAGCTCGACACCACCGGCACCCGGTGCGCACACCAGCACCACCAGCGCGGTCACCAGCAAGGTGCCAATGGCCGCCAGAATGCCACGGGGCATAGTACGACCGGGGTTGTGCGCCTCTTCGGCCGCCGAGCCGGTTTGTTCGACGGTGATGAACAGCCAGATCGCGAATGGCACGCAGGCGAAGATGCCGCCGAGGCTGACCGGTGTTGCGACGCTGGCGGGCAGCTTCAGCAAGTTGGCCAACTCGACATGGGGTGCCATGGCCACGCCAAACGTGAGCAGGGCGACCACGGCGATCACGCCCGCGATGAAAGTCAGGCCCATGGCCTCACCGACGCCGCGCATGTGGATGCCAATGATCACCGCGAACAGGGCAATCTTCACCGGCCAGCCGCCGAGGCCGAAAACCGATTCTGTATAGGCGCAGATGAAGGTGGCCGCCGCACCGGTGCCGATGGTCAGGGCCAGTGCGCAGGCGACGCCGACGAGGTAACCCACGAACGGCCCGAACGCACTTTGCGCATACACGAACACGCCACCGGCACTCGGCAACGCCGTGGACAGCTCCGCCACGCACAAGGCCAGGCCACCGCAGAGCAGGGCCATCAACAACGTGGCGACCAGCATGTTCAGCCAGCCACCGGCCGCCAGCCCGAAGTTCCAGCCGGAAAACTGCCCGGCCACCACCAACGCAATTCCGAGGCCGGCAATCTTTGGCCAGCCCAGCGCACTTTTCTTGAGCACAGAAGTCTCCCGCGACCCGAAGGCCGAATTATTGTTTTAGTGAGGTATGGAGGGGTTCAGCGTTGCTTTGCGCCCATGGAATGGGGCTGGTCTCGATACTACGCGCGGGGTGCCGCGCGGCATGTTTGTGCGCATGCCATGTCGTTGGTTGTGGGTGCCAGATTTATGTGGGCTGGCGTAGATCTTTGTGGGAGCGGGCTTGCCCGCGATGGCGGTATATCAGGCAACACATACCTCAGATACGAAAACTCCCCACCAACTGATTCAACCGCGCCGCCTGCTGCTCCAGTTCGGTACAGGCCCGCAGTGTCGATTGCAGATTCTCCACGCCTTGCCGGTTCAGGGTGTTGATCTGGGTGATGTCGACATTCAGGGCCTCGACCACCGCCGTCTGTTCTTCGGTGGCGGTGGCGACGGACTGGTTGACGTTGTCGATCTCGCCGATGCGCTGGGTCACGCTGCCCAGGCGGGAGCCGGCGAGGTTGGCGATGGTGACGCTTTCTTCGCTGTGGCGCTGGCTCTCGGTCATGGTGGTGACCGATTCCCGCGCGCCCACTTGCAGCTCCTCGATCATCTGCTGGATCTCCAGCGCCGAGGTCTGGGTACGTCCGGCCAGGCTGCGCACTTCGTCAGCGACGACGGCAAAACCACGACCCGCTTCACCAGCCCGCGCCGCTTCAATCGCAGCGTTGAGCGCCAACAGGTTGGTCTGCTGGGAGATGCCCTTGATCACTTCGAGGATCTGCCCGATGTTCACGGTCTTGTCGTTGAGCACTTCGATGTTGGCGCACGACGCACTGATCTTGCCGGACAGTTCGTTCATCACCTCGATCGTGCGCTGCACCACCTGGCGCCCATCCTCGGCCTGTTGCCGGGCATTGGAAGCCTGATGCGAGGCATCGGAGGCGTTATGAGCGATCTCCTGTGCGGCCGCACCCAACTGGTTGATCGCCGCCGCCACGCTGTTGGTGCGGGTGGATTGATCGTCGAAATTGCTCATCGACGAGTTTGAAGCATCCAGTACCCGCCGCGCGCCTTCGTTCACCCCCAGCGCCGCCGATGACACCTCGCGGATCGAATGGTGGATGCGCTCGACAAAGCGGTTGAAAGCGGTGGCCAACTGACCGATTTCATCGCGAGATTGCACTTGCAGGCGCCGGGTCAGATCGCCTTCGCCCAGGGAAATATCCTCCATGACCCGGGTCAGCACTTGCAGCGGCCGGGTGATGCGCAGCGCCGTGTACCAGATCAGCAGCAGGCCGAGCAGGGCCGAGCCGCCACCGAGCAGCAATTCAAGCGCGGTGCTTTGCACGCCTTGGGCATCGAGTTCTTTCTGCAAGGTGGTGACCGGTGCCAGCAACACGTTCTGCGGCACACCGACCAACACGCCCCATGGCGCAGCACCGGCAATCGGCGACAGCGGCTCAAGGACCTTGATCTGCCAGGCGTCGACAAACACTTCGGGTTTGCCCTGGCGCAAGGCGTCCATGACCTCGTTGCTGTCCATCGGTTGGCCCAGGCGATTGACGTCCTGGCTGTTGGCGGAGATCACTCCGCGCGGGCTGACGATGCTGATTCGGCCGTTGCCATCGAACAGCGCACGGGCACTGGCTTCGCTGTTCTGCTGCAGGGCGGCGAGGTTGATGTCCAGGCCCACCACGGCGATGACCTTGCCGTTTTCCAGCAGCGGGAAGGCAACGCTGGTCACCAGTTTGCGGCTGCCGGAGGCTTCATCGAAATAGGGTTCCAGCACGCAGGTCTGGCGGGTGTCGCGGGCGCAGGTATAGAAGGCATTGTACGGCGCGCCGCTCGGCCCCGGTTCGGTGTTGGCGAGCAGGCCTTCGTCGCCGATCACCGCTTGCAGTTCACCGGGTTTGCTCTGCACCCAATACAGCGAAAAGCGTCCGGTTTCGTTGCTGCCCAGTTCCGCCTGGTTGGCGAAATCGGCGTCGGCACCATCGAGTGCACCGGGTTCGAAAATGACATAAAGCCCGAGCAGGTCGGGCTTGTCGATCAAGGCCTGGTGAAGCTGGGTGCTCAGCTCCTGGCGCAGCTGTTGGCGGGTCAGGTTGCCCCTTTGTTGCAGTTGTCGCAGGTACAACAGGTACCGCGATAACCCCTGGCCATATTCGTGGGTCTGCATGAAGGAGCGTTGCACTTGCATGGCCTGCACTTTGCCCAGGGCCTGCATATGTTCCCTGGCCGCATTGGCGAGCATGTCACCGCTGGCCTGGGCCACTTGCTGGCTGCTCTTGTGGGTCTGATAGAGCGACAAACCCATCAGCAAGCCGACGACCAGCAACAGGCAGAGGCCGGCGAGGAGGGCGATCTTGCTCTGGATCGTCAGGAATTTTTTGTGCATTGGAAATACCTTTTTCCACACGGGCAACGACAGCGCCGTTGCCCGTGGCCGAAATTAGAAACCGGTGACGAACAGCAGTTGGGCGTAGACGTTCTGGTCGTTGTTACCCAGTTGCGTGCCGCCGTTTTCAGCACTCTTGTCCGGTTGGTAGATGCCCACCAGCGGCATCACGGTCAGGTGGTCGTTGACGTGCCATTCGGCATACAGGTCGACTTCGTGGCCATCGGTGTTGCCCAGGCTGCGGTCGATGGTGTCGTAGTTGAAGTACAGCGCGCCGAGGTTCAGGTTCTCCAGCGGCGAGACTTTCAGCCCGACGTTCTGGATGCGCGAGTTGGTGTTGAACGGCCCGGCGTAGTTGCCCGCCACTTCGCCCTGGAACCAGGTGCCATAACCACGGCTCATGCCGTAGAACAGGGTGTCGTAGCCTTCCGAGAAGCGGCTGTAGCGGTAGCTGACGTTCGGCGTCCAGGCTGCGTCGGAGAACGTCCAGCCGGCTTCCAGGTACCAGGCGTTTTCGTCGGAAGCGTGGGGTTTGTCCTGCCTGGCGTATTCACCGGAGAGGAACAGGTCTTTCACCCCGGCATTGCCTGCCGCGCGTACGCTGTAGGTTTTCATGCCGTCGCGTTCGAGTTGCGCCGGGGAGGCGAACTGTTGGTCGATGTCGGTGGTCTTGATGTAGGTCAGGCCGACCGTGCCGGCCTCGGCCACGTGTTCCAGGGTGCCGACATACATTTCGGTCTTGGCCTGGGCGCGGTTGTCGGACTTGAGCCACATCAGGTCGCTGCGCCAGCCTTCCTTGCCGCCCAGACGCAATACGGCGGTTTCGTCGAAGGCTTTGCGCGCCGCCAGGTAGTAGGCGCCGCCACGGTTGAATTCGCCGTCGGCCAGGCCTTTGCCGATGTTCAGTGCGTCGCCATCGATCAGGAAACCATCGCCGACCACGATGTTCTGGCGGCCGAAGGACAGGTCGATGCCGTCCTTGCCCAACGCCCCGAACAAGTCTGCGGAACGCCAGCCGAGGTAGGCGTCTTCGAACTTGGTGGTGCGTTCCGAACCGTCGCTGAAGCCGGCGGCATCGCCGTCGCCCCAGGTGCCGGAGCTGAGCAGGTTGCCCGCGCCGTAAGCCGTGCCCGCACCGCCCAGGCCCTTGTCGAAACTCAAACCGTATTTGATGTAGCCCTCGCGCCACGACGAGGAACCTTCGTCGAGGCGGCCGGACAGGGCGTAGTTTTCCTGGCTGTGGAAAATGCCGAACGCCGCTTCCAGAGTGGCGTTCAGATGGCTGTCGTCATCGGCGTAGAGTTCATAGGCACCGGCATTGCCGGCACTGATCATCAGCGCCAGCGTCGAGAGACGAAGCAAGGGGGACTTGAGCATGGTGTGGCATCCGTTCTTGTTCTTGAGCGCAGGTTTGCGGTCTTTTTAGATACTAAGGCCCGACTTTTCCTTGCCCTTTTCCCTGTTTGCCAATTAGTTGGTTGTGCATGCCAGATTCCCCGGTTTGGCAGCCTGGCCAACACAACTGGCACGCAGGGCAAAACCTGTGGGCCGGCGACCACCGACAATCCCTGACAACCTGCCGAAGTCCCCAGCCTCGGCATTTTTAGTGTTGGCGGTCGCCTGCCGGCGAGCGCGCGGATTTTCAAGGTCGGTTTCTTATGTTCACTTCACTGCGTTTGCCCTTGATCGGTTTGCTGTCCTTCACCCTGGTGCAGGCGGTGTCTGCCGCCGAATGCGTCCCGGATGCCCGCCGTGGTGCCGAAGTGTTCGCCAATGAATGCAGTGTTTGCCACGCGGTGACCAAGGGCACGACCGGCATGATGGGGCCGAACCTGTTCGGTGTGTACGGACGCAAGTCCGGCTCGCTGGCGGGCTTCAGCTATTCCCAGGCCATGCGCGACAAGGACGTCGACTGGCAGGCCGAGAACATCACGCAATTGATCACCCAGCCCCAGGCCTACGTGCCAGGCACTTACATGCCGTACATGGGCCTGGCCTCCGCCGACGACCGCCAGGCGGTCGCGTGCTTCCTCAAAGAACAACACTGATCAGGCCGGATCTGCACCGGACAACCAACTACCCCCTGTAGGAGCTGGCTTGCCAGCGAAGACGGCCTTGAGCCCTGCACCGCCCGTCAAGACGCTTTCGCCAGCAAGCTGGCTCCTACATCTGAATGAAAGGTGAATTATGAGCAACGTTGAAATCCTGCCCCAGGTTGCTGCATTCCTCGAACGTCGCCACGGCTGCTTCATCGATGGCCAGTGGGTGTTTGCCGAGGGCGACAGCATCGCCGTGGTCAACCCGGCCACCGGGCAAACCCTGTGCGAAACCCTGGATGCGCCGCTGGAAATCGTCGAGCGCGCTGTGCAGTCGTCGCACAAGGCCTTCAAGTCTGGCGTGTGGTCGAGCCTGCGTCCGGCGGACCGTGAGCGCATCCTGCTGAACTTCACCCGTCTGGTCGAAGAGCACGCCGAAGAACTGGCCCAGCTGGAAACCCTGAGCCAGGGCAAGTCGATCAACATGGCCCGCGCGCTGGACCTGAACGCCACCGTGGAATTCATGCGCTACATGTCCGGCTGGGCGACCAAGATCGAAGGCCAGACCTTCGATGTGTCGATCCCGTTGCCACCGGGTGCCAAGTTCACCGCCTTCACCAAGCGTGAGCCTGTCGGTGTGGTGGTTGGCATCGTGCCGTGGAACTTCCCGCTGCTGATCGCAGCGTGGAAGCTGATGCCAGCCCTGGCCACCGGTTGCACCGTGATCATCAAACCGGCCATGGAAACCCCGCTGACCGCCATGCGCCTGGCCGAACTGGCGCTGAAAGCGGGCATCCCGGCCGGCGTATTCAACGTCGTCACCGGCGGTGGCGCCTCCGTCGGCGGCGTGCTGACCCAGCATCCTCTGGTGAGCAAAGTGTCGTTCACCGGTTCCACCGCCGTGGGCAAGAGCGTCGGCGTGGCGTGCATGGAGAACATGACGCGCTTCTCCCTGGAACTCGGTGGGAAGAACCCGATGATCGTGCTCGCCGATGCCGACATCGAAAAAGCCGTGCAAGGCGCGATCCTCGGTGGCTTGCTGAACAACGGCCAGGTCTGCGCAGCGGCCTCGCGTTTCTATGTGCACCGTTCGATCCATGACCCGTTTGTCGAAGCCCTGGCCGCCGCCGTCTCGGCGATGCCGATTGGCGCGGGCATGGACGGCGACGCGGCGATCAACCCGCTGGTGTCGCGCAAGCAACAACAAAGCGTACTCAAGCACATCGAACTGGCCCGCAAGGAAGGGGCGCGGGTGGTGACGGGCGGTGAGTTGCTGCAAGGCGACGGTTTCTTCGTGCAGCCGACCATCCTGGCGGATATCGACCACAGCATGGCCGTGGCCCGCGAAGAAGTATTCGGTCCGGTGCTGGGCGTGATGCCGTTCGACGACGAAGACGCCGTGATCGAACTGGCCAACGACAACCGCTACGGCCTGGCGGCCAGCCTGTGGACCAACGACCTGAGCAAGGCCATGAACCTGGTGCCACGCATCGAGGCCGGCACCGTGTGGGTCAACGCCCACGTGTTGCTCGACCCGGCGATGCCGTTCGGTGGCGTCAAGCAATCGGGCATGGGCCGCGAGTTCGGCCGTGCGGTGATCGAGGCTTACACCGAACTCAAGTCGGTGTGCATCGCTCATTGATCTACTCATGTAAAAGTGCGACGGAGTCCGCAACAGGAACCGTCGCACTTACAGATTTGAAAAGGCATAGATATGTGCCCTCAGCCCTTGGCTACTATCAGTTGTGCTAGTAGTCACGGCGGGTTGATTTCGTCATAGTTTATCTCTGAATCTAAGATTGTTTCGGGGGAGTTCAACGTCATGCAGAACGGCGGTAATACTCTGCTTTGCTATTACCGCTACGACCCACTGGATCGGCTAGTCGACGCCATCTTTTCGAAGCAAGCGAGCAATCAGCGTTTTTACTTCAAGGATCGCCTGACTACGGAAGTTCAAGGCACGTTGCGGCAATCAATCTTCCAATACGAGGATCAGTTGCTTGCACTGAATTATCTCCAAGGCGGAGTGACTGAAACGAGTATGCTTGCTGCTGATGGGCAGCGCACGGTACTGCTTGGAGTCAGCGTAGGCAATCTCCATACGTTTACTTACGCACCTTACGGCCACCGTGCTGTGGGGAGCGACCGGTTCGGTTTGCTTGGTTTCAACGGTGAACGTCCCGACTCTGTGACCGGACACTACTTGCTTGGTAACGGGTATCGGGCGTTCAACCCTGTTCTGATGCGGTTCAATGGTCCGGACAGCTTGAGCCCATTTGGAAGCGGCGGGTTTAACACCTATGCATACTGTGCGGGTGATCCGATCAATCGGATTGACCCTGACGGCCACGTGTTTATTTTTAGAAAAATACCTAGGTGGCTATCGCAATCTGCGCCTGACCTTTTCAAACGTTCACCCTCCACGGTGAATTCCATCTCAACCAGAACGTTAAGTGAAGTAATTCCGGGTAGACGTCCTGCTTCTCTGAATAGCGTTGCCAGGCGTAGTACTGGTTCTGAAGGCAGGGGAAGTTTTAGTGGAGGGTCTGTTTGGAGAGAGGATTTGAGACATGGTGCCGGTCGTAGCGTAAGTAGCGGTAGGAGTTCTTCTGAGGGCAGTGGCAGCTTTAGTGGGGGGTCCCAATGGGGGGAGTACATCGAGTCTCGCGCTCCGACTAGCATTGATAGTAATAGAGCTTCGTCTTTGTATCCTGAGAGTAGTATTTCCTCTGGAAGTACCCGGAGCAGTGTTTCCTTCGAGTCTCCTCGGATGCGCGTTGATTTAGATTTCCTTGGTTCAGCGGAATCTCCGCTATCGAAAGTGCAAATATGGCTCGACACACAGCAAGTACCAACATCTGCCCGCCCAATAGATAAAACTCCTCAGTCTATACAAAGGGTGCGTCGCCAGAGGTAGGGGCATTGATGATCCCTCGTAACACGTTTGATCAGTAAATGCCTCCAGGCACGGTCTATTATCACGGGGCAGGCGGTTTCGCCAGTTCAATGCCAGCGGCGCCCAGCCGCTTGAGAATTTCAAACAGCAGCGCGCTTTTGATCGCGCCGACCGTGCGTGGGCTGCCGACATAACCGGTGATGGTCAGCGTGATGCCTTCAGGTTTGAGCTCACTGAAGCGCAAAAATGGCACCGGTTTATCCAGAATGGATTCATGTTCGGTGAAGGTGTCGTACAGCAGGTTCTGTACTTGCTCGGGGTCGATGTCCAGCGGGAACATCAGTTCGAGTTTCACCACGCCCTGGGCGCTGCCGCCGAGGGTGACGTTGCGCAGGTTCTGCGAAATCAGATGCGAGTTGGGTACGATCATGATCGAGCGGTCGGCGAGTTGTATTTCCGTGGCCCGTACGTTGATCCGTCGTATATCGCCTTCGACGCCACTGATGCTGATCAGGTCGCCGACCTTCACCGGGCGCTCGGTCAGCAGGATCAGGCCGGAGATGAAATTCTTCACGATCTCCTGAAGGCCAAAGCCGATACCCACTGACAGGGCGCTGACGATCCAGGCCAGGTTGGTCCACTTGATCCCCAGCGACGCCAGCGTGAGCAGGACGACGGACACGTAACCGATGTTGGCAAACAGGGTGCTGAGCGAGGCGCACATGCCTGGGTCCATCTCGGTTTTCGGCAGGAACTCGCGATCCAGCCAGCGGCGCAGGGTGCGAATCAGGTAGACACCGATCATCAGTGTCAGGAGGGCATGCATCAAATTGTCCGGGACGATGTTCAGCTTGCGCAGCCCGTCACCGCCGAGTACGGCCACAGTGCCGGTGACCAGTTGCCCGAGTGTCGTACCGATCCCGCCGACAAACAGCGCAATGAGGCCAATCAGTATCAGGATGGCGCGGCCCGCACCGGATAACACGGTGCAGATCTGCTCCAGGCGCGGATTGCCGATGCCCAGCAGCTGTTTGATGGTCCTGCCGGTGGGTTGCCGGGCTGAAAAAAGGTAATCGCAGCTGTCCTGGTAAACCTGTGTGAGCAGGTAGAAACCGGCGAAGATGATGAATATCCAGACCAGTTCATAGGTGATGAACCGGGCCATCGTCACGTAGCCGATCACCAGAGCGAACAGGGACACCACCACGGCAGCGCCGGTAAACGCATAAATCAGGCCGGCAGAGGTTGTGACACCTTCGGGGGCTTCTCCGGCAACGATCAGGTCTCTGCGCGTCTTGCTGACGCGCAACAGGAGCGCACCGATCACCAGGGCAGCGACCAATGCCACGATGCCCCGACCGAGCAACACCACTTCGGCGCTCATACCTGTGACATTACTCATCTGCACCAGTGTCACCAGCACCAGCAGCAGGCTTGCCAGCAACCTGGGATAGGGTGCCATCGCCAGTGCCACCGGATCGGCAATATCGGGCAGGCGCCATGAGGGGTGTTTGGTTGACAGCAGTGCGCGGCTCAATCCGGTGATCAGCACACAGGTGTAGGCCAGCTTTTCCAGATACTGCGCCAGATCGGCCAGCAGCGGGGTGTAGGGCAGTTGGCGGGTCCCGGCAAAGTGCAGCAATTGCAGGGCGATGCCGGCGGTCAGTACCGTCGCCAGTACCGACGCCAATGCAAGGGAGCTGCGCCGCAACCGGCCTTCAGGCATTCGATGGATGCACAGCCAAGCCAGACCCCGCCCGGCGAACCGTCGACCCACGGTCCAGATGGCCAGGGCCAGTATCAGCAGGGTGGCCGTGATCCCGCGTTGCCCGGGTTGCCAGACCGCCCGGTGCGTGGCCTCGAGTTGCCCGATGAGGGCACTGAAACGCTGGCGGTCATCTGCCGGAAGATTGAACAAAGGCGACCAGAACACCGGGTGAAGGATACTGGTGGTCTGCTGGGTCACTTCCGCTTCCAGCAGGCTGCGGCGAATGCTGGCTATCTGGGTGATCAACTCGGCGGCACTTTTTTTCAGCGCTTCCAGGGTTTTGAGTTGGCTATCGATCCTGTTTTTCTGTTCGCCGAGGGTGTCTCGCTGGGTGGTAATGGCAGACGTCACCTGTGCGTTCTCGGCGAGGGGCACGGGCCCCAGCACGTTGAGTTGCGCCTGCAGCTGCGCCTGTCCGGGCAGCAGCGATGCTGACAGGCTATCAATATCCTGGATGAGTACTTGCACCTGATCCTGTGCGCTTTCCAGTTGGGTGTAATTGGTGGCCAGGGAAACCTGCTGCTTGAGACTGTTCAACTGGTTTTGCAGCCCCAGCAGATCGTTGTCGGGGATGCTGATGACCGGAGGGGTGGCGGCGGGGGCAAGGGAATCGGCCATGGGCGACGCCAACAGCCAGCCCGGGCTTGCCGCCAGAAGCGCGAAGGCGACGCAGATCATTGACTTCAATACATTGCACATCGGCGTGCTCGACGGGTTGTTGGTCACTTAGCCAATGAGGTTAGGCCATGACACGCACCCTTGAGCGATGTTTTGTCGCAAGTGACCCGGGTGGCTTTCGCTCAGGCATTATTCATGCTGTTGCCGCGCCGGGAAAAACAGCTCGAAGCAGGTGATGCCGTCGGCACTGCTGACATGGCAGGCCCCGTTGTGCAGTTGCATGATCGTCGCCACGATCGACAGGCCCAGGCCATTGGATTGGGACGAACGTTCGCGGGATTCATCGATCCGGTAGAAGCGTTCGAACAGCCGTGGCAGATGCTGGGGCGCGATGGTCGGGCCGTGGTTGCGCACTTGCACCTGGATGCCGTCGGCAGTCGGGTTGGCGTGGATGCACAGCTCGGAATGCGGGGCGCCGTACTTGATGGCGTTGGCGCACAGGTTGGCCAGGGCACGGCGCAGCAACATGGGCTCGGCCCAGATCAAACCGCTGCCCTGGGCATTGATGCAGATGCCAACGTCGGTCGCCGGGCCTTCGAAGTAATCGGCCATGCGCTGCATTTCGTCGGCGGCATCCAGTTCCTGACGCTGGCGCAAGGCGCTGCGCGGATCGGTGCGGGCCAGAAACAGCATGTTGTCGAGCATGCGCGCCAGGCGTTCAAGCTCTTCGACGTTCGAGGCCAACAGCTGCTGATAGGCGTCGGTGCTGCGGTTCTGCTGCAAGGCCACCTGGGTTTCGCCCAGCAGGTTGTTGATCGGCGTACGCAGTTCGTGGGCCATGTCGGTCGATACCTGGCCCAGTTGTATGAAGCCTTTGTCCAACCGGTCGAGCATGGCGTTGAAGGCGTCGATCATCGGCAACAGTTCCAGTGGCGCACCCTGGCTGTCGAGGCGTTCGTTGAGGTTGCCGACGTCGATGCTCTGGGTGTGACGGGCCAGGCGCCGCACAGGCAACAGTCCGCGATGCACCAGCACATAACCGGACAGCGACAGCAGGATCGCCGCGACGCTGGCGAACAGGTACACATTGAAGCGGTAGTCGGCGAGCACGGCGGTGCGTTCGGTCATCAAGCGCCCGGTTACCACTTGCAAGCTGCCCAGATCACCCGAGTCGATGGTCGCCGCCAAGGCGGAAAACGGCACGCCATTGACGTTGGGCAAATGCTGCACGTCGTTCAGGGTCAGCCGATGATCCATCGCCACCGGGGTCAACACCGGCATTTTCAGGTTGCCTGGGTTGACCACCAGCAACGGCGGTTGGCCAGGGGTACCGATGGTCAGCAGGGCCTCGCGGTTGCCCATCATGTTCTGGAACAGCGCCGGTTTGGCCTTGATCAGGTCCAGGGTATTGCTGTCGTTGAGGAAGGTACGCAACTGGTCGATGCGGGTGATCAGGGCAATGTCGTCGCGACGGATCAACTCGCGCTCCAGGTCGCGGTACAGCGCGACACCCAGCAGTGCCAGCGAGACAAACGCCAGCAGGGCAAACACCAACGCCAGACGCAGGGTCAGGGAGTGGCTGAGGCGGGAGGCGGATTGCAGTGGTGTCATCGCATTCATTGGGGCATTCAGGGTTGAGTGTCGAAGCGGTAGCCGATGCCGCGCACGCTGTGGATCAATTTGAGCGGGAACGGGTCATCGATTTTCAGGCGCAGGCGGCGCACTGCGACATCGACGACATTGGTGTCGCTGTCGAAATTCATGTCCCAGACCCGCGAGGCGATCATCGAGCGTGACAGCACTTCGCCCTGATGCGTGGCGAACAGGTGCAGCAGGGCAAATTCCTTGTTGGTCAGGGTGATGCGGTTGCCGGCGCGGCTGACGCGACGCTTGAGCACGTCGATCTGCAGGTCGTCGACGTGCAGGTGTTCTTCTTCCCGGGTAGGGCCACGCCGGGTCAGGGTGCGCAGGCGCGCCACCAGTTCGGCGAAGGAAAACGGTTTGATCAGGTAATCGTCGGCGCCCAGTTCCAGGCCTTTGATGCGGTCGGCGATGTCATCCCGGGCGGTGAGAAACAACACCGGTGTGTCGGCTTCCTTGCGCAAGCGGCGCAGGACTTCCCAGCCATCCATCTTCGGCATCATGACGTCCAGCACTATCACATCGAAATCGTGTTCAAGGGCCAGGTGCAGGCCATCGATGCCATCTCGCGCCAGGCTCACGGTGTATCCGAGTTCCTGCAGGCCGTTGAGCAGGTAATTGCCGGCCTTGGGTTCGTCTTCGACTACGAGGATGTTCATGAACGTCTGCCTGATTCGGTCGGGCTACAGGGGCAAGCCAGTGGCGCAAGTGTAGCCCGATCAATCGTCAATACAGGCATCCGATCAGTTTTCACCAATGCAGCCAATGCCCTGGACCTGATAGTCCAGCTGGTGCTCGCGACCCTGGTGGTCGAGGTAGTTGAACTGCGCCGGCACGATGCCGCACTTGCCATTGAGGTCGGTCATGGACAGCACTTTGGCCACGTCCACGGGCACATAAAAGCCGTCCTGGTCGTGGATGACGGGTGAGGTGGATTGAGTCGCGGCAAACGCCGAGCCGGTGGCGAGCAGGGTGGCAAAACCAAGGATCAACATTTTCATGACGAATCTCTCTCTACAAGGGCAGGGTGGCTGCCGGTGGTTGGCCTGACAGTGAGTTCAGGTTAACGAGGCGATCCGGACAGCCGACCAACAGCTTGATGACAAAGTTGTAATGAAACGCCGGTTTGAACACCGCGAACCCTGTAGGAGCGAGCTCGCTCGCGAAAAACGCCGAGACACCGCGGGGATTCAGACAGCCCGCGTTATCGTTGACGTCCATCGTCGGAACGCCGCCCGGAGCAAG
>NZ_AKJJ01000098.1:0-22807 GCF_000282395.1 Pseudomonas sp. GM55
GTCAGGCTGCCAGCGTCATCGCTGACGACCATCGCGAGCAAGCTCGCTCCTACAGGCTTTTCCAAGTAACCCGCCGTCAGGGCGGAACCCTAAGCCGCCGTTACCGCAGAAACGAATATGGTGCGCTTCTTCATGTACTACAACCGCACCAGGCTCCACGGCTACAACAACTATCTGTCGCCAATAGCTATGGAGCAAAAAGCGGCATAAACACCGTAATCGGTGTCCGGAGTTACTTGACCAGTTCAAGCTGGCTCCTACAGGTCCGGGCCAGGCGATGTTCCTCGAACTGCCGAAGGCTGCGATCTTTTGCCATCACGTTCCAGCAGCAACTCAACCCCGAAGCGCCCCGCCATCTCCTTGCGCCCCAACGCCGTCAGCCCCAGCGCGCGACTGTCCAGATCCTGCGCCACCCACTTGCGCTTGAGTGCCGTTTGCAGCAACGCCGCGCCCAGCGACCCACCCAGATGCGGACGGCGCATGCTCCAGTCCAGGCATGGGCAGGCAAAGCGGCGACGCAATGTGCTCAAGTCCTGTACCTCGATCCCAAGCCCCTGAAACATTGCCGTACCGCTGTCACTCAAGCGATAGGCCTGTTCGTCGGTTTCCTCCAGCCAGCCCGCCTCGAGCATCCGGTCATGCAACAGCACGGCCAGGGTGCCCGCCATGTGGTCGTAGCAGGTGCGGGCAAACTGCAGGCGGTCCGGGGTACGCGACTGGAAACCCGGCGCGGTGCTCCGGCCGATCACCATCAGCGCTTCCAGGGCCTGGGCCACGCGTTTGTCCGCCAGACTGTAATAGCGGTGACGCCCCTGAACGTGCAGGCGCACCAGCGCCAGCTCCTTGAGTTTGGCCAGGTGGGCACTGGCGGTCGACGCGCTGACTTCGGCCACCGCCGCCAGTTCGGTACTGGTGCGGGCGTGGCCGTCCATCAGTGAACAGAGGATTTTCGTCCGCGCCGGCTCAGCGATGGCTGCCGCCACCTGCGAGACGCCGATGTCGTGGTGTTCTGCGCTCATATTTCGCTCCCGGACGAATCAACGCCCCTTCGAACTGGAGATAGTAGCAACACTTTCCAACAACAAAAGGCTGCGCCCCATGGACCCGATCATCGCTGCGACCCATGCCGATCCTTATCCCTACTACGCACAACTGCGTGCCGAGGGTGGACTGGCCTTTCATCCGCGGCTGCAAATGTGGGTAGCCAGCAGCGCCCGGGCGGTGGCCGCCGTGCTGGCACATCCCGATTGCCACGTTCGCCCCGCGCAGGAGCCTGTCCCCAGGGCGATTGCCGATGGCATCGCCGGCCAGGTGTTCGGTCAATTGATGCGCATGAATGAAGGTGAACGCCAGCGCTGCCCACGGTCGGCGATTGCGCCGGGGCTGGAGTTGGTCGATACGCGGGAAGTCGAGGCCCTGGTCAGCGCCCGGTTGATCACCGCCGACGCCGCCGGCTTGTTCAACGCCATGTTCCGTGGGCCGGTGTGCGTGGTGGCGGCGTTGTTGGGATTCACCCCGGCTCAGGGCCGCATCATCAGCGAACTGACGGCGGATTTCGTGGCTTGCCTGTCGCCCTTGAGTGGCGCGGCACAGTTGACCGCCGCCCACGCTGCCGCCGAACAATTGAGTGGTTACTGTATCGAGCTTTTGGCCGCCCCGGACAACCACAGCCATCTGCTTGGAGGCATTCGCCAGCGCTTCGCGTCCGGCCCACCGCAAACGCTGATCGCCAACCTGATCGGCCTGTTCTCCCAGACCTTCGAGGCCACCGCCGGGCTGATCGGCAACGCCGTGCTGGCATTGATTGACCATCCGTCGTTGCCCAGTGAATCAACCCCTGTTGAAGCCCTGCTGGCCGAGGTGCAGCGCTTCGACCCGCCGGTACAGAACACCCGCCGCTTCGTCGCCGTCGCCTGTGAGATTGACGGGGTGAGGCTGGATGCCGGAGACGTGATTCTGGTGTTGCTGGCCTCGGCCAATCGCGACCCGCAGCTCAACGACAACCCCGACGCATTCCTGCTCGACCGCCCGAACCGGCGCAGTTTCACCTTTGGTGCGGGGCGCCATCAATGTCCGGGGCAACGGCTGGCATTGAGCATTGCCGGCGCAACGCTCAAGCAGTTTCTGGCGATGAAGCCGGCATTGGACCACCTGAAACGGGCATACCGCCCCTCCGCGAATGGACGGACTCCACAGTTCAGTAATTGACCGAAAGCCGCTCAAGCAGTGCGATATTCGACGGTCAGGTGAGACAGCTCATGGACCGGCGCCAGGCGTTCGCGAATGGCGTCGGCACTGACATCGGCCGCCGCCACAACGCTGACAATCGCCGCCCGCGCCTGCGGGCCGACCTGCCACACATGCAGATCGCTGATACGCACATCGTCCGACGACTCGAGCAGTTCACGAATCTCATTGGCAACCTGCGCATCCGTGACATCGAGCAACACCGCAGCGCTGTCACGCATCAAGCCAACGGCCCATTTCGCGATGACGATGGCGCCGACGATGCCCATCACCGGGTCCAGCCACACCCACCCCAGATAGCGCCCCGCCAGCAACGCGGCAATCGCCAGCAGCGAAGTCAAGGCGTCGGCCAACACATGGACATAGGCTGAGCGCAGGTTGTTGTCGTGATGGTGATGATGGCCGTGGTCATGACTGTGCCCGTGATCGTGGCCATGATGACCGTGGTCGCCCGCCAGCAAAAAGGCGCTGACAATGTTTACCGCCAGCCCCACCAGCGCAATCACTGTCGCCTCGGTGAATGCCACTGTGGTGGGCTGAAACAGGCGAAAAACCGACTCACCGGCAATGCCGATCGCCACCAGCCCCAGCACCATGGCCGAGGCAAAACCCGCCAGATCCCCGACCTTGCCGGTGCCGAAGCTGTAACGCGCATTGTTGGCATTGCGCCGTGCGAACCCATAGGCCGCCGCAGCGATGCCCAAGGCCCCGGCGTGGGTGGCCATGTGAAAGCCGTCAGCCAGCAACGCCATGGAACCGGTGATGTAACCGGCAGCAATTTCGCCAATCATCATCACGAACGTCAGCGCCACCACCCATAAGGTGCGACGGGCGTTTTCATCATGGGAAGCGCCGAGAAACACATGGTCGTGGGAAAAACGCGAAGCCTGGGGTGGCAGTGTCATGGGATTCAGGCCTCTATTTGGCATAACGACGGATGGCCAGCAGCAAGTCTTCCACGCCCTGGGCGCGCTCTGCGTCGCTCAGGCCTGGATGGGCCACGTGCTCACGGGCGTGGGCGTCGATGAACTGCTCCAGCAGACCATTGACCGCGCCGCGGATGGCGGCCACCAGATGCAGGGTCTTGGCGCAATCGGCATCGGACTCGAGCGCTCGCTCCACGGCCTCCACCTGACCGGCAATTCGCCTCACCCGTTTGATCAAATCATCTTTGTGTTCATGAATGTGCGACATACCAATACCCCCTACCCCTATATAGCGCATAGGATCGCCGATAGCGCGGAGCCTGGCAAGGCACGAGCAGATAACCGGTCGGCCTGGCATGACATCGATTTTCGTCAGCCAGTTGGCCGCTAAACGCTCAGGTTCAACACTCCAACTGCCCAATCCGTCCAGCATCCGGCCAGAACAACGCCGCCTGCCCCACGCGCACACCCTGCCGGTCGATGAGCGTCCACACCTTGCCCTCATGAATCATGAAGGCATTACCTTCCCGGTCCACCCGATAGCCACTGTAACCATGAGCAATGCCATGGGCCGTGACCTGCTCCAGCAGGGTCTGGCGCACCGCGCGGTCCAGCGGCGAGGCGCTGAACCGTGAGGGCATGCCCAGAAATTCCGGGCGCGGGTACTTGAAGCAGGCCAGCGCCTGTTCATTGGCGTAGAAGAATAGAGGGTCGTCTTCAGTGCCATGGGCCAGCAAACTGTAGGGCGCGTGGGCGTGCAGCCAGTGCAGGCGTTCCAGTCCGGTCAGCGCTTGCGGGGCTGGCAGGTGTTCGCCGGTCCAGTGCCGATAAGACTCGTCCAGCAGTTCGATGGCCTTGGCATACTCGTTGATTGGCAACTCGCCCTCTCCTCTTCCGGTCGTGGTTTCAAGCCCGACCCAGCCTATCCAAAGCGGCCTGAAAAGTCCTGCTGGCCGGCTGATCAGTTACACCGTGTTAAAACAGTCATGACAGGCAGTGCATTTATCCCGCAAGCCTTTCTCCATACAGTCACCTGGACCATGGTGAACAACGAGGCTCGATTGATGCAAACCCAACTGGACAAGGCACTGAGTGTTTTTGCGCGGGCAGACCTGCTGCAAGGTCCCACGCCCATTCAGCGGGCCGCGCGACTCGAACAGCTGCTCGGCCTGGACAAGCAGGGTATCGGCCTGTTTCTCAAACGCGACGACCATATGTTGATCGGCGCGGGCGGCAACAAGCTGCGCAAGCTTGAATTGCATATCGGCGCAGCGCTGCAAGCCGGGATCGATACGATCATTACCGTGGGCGGCATCCAGTCCAATCATGCCCGCCTGACCGCCGCGGTGTGCGCCCGGCTGGGCATCGCCTGCGAGTTGTTCCTGACCCGGGCCGTGGCCAAGGCCGAGGTGGATTACGAGCTCAACGGCAACGTGCTGCTCGACCAGTTGTTCGGCGCGCAGATGCAGGTGTTTGCCGGCGGTACCGACTCACTGGCCAAGGCCGAGGCCAGGGCGGCGCAGCTTCGGGACTCCGGGCACAAGGTCATGGTGCTGCCAACCGGTGGCTCGACGCCCCTGGGCAGCCTCGGCTATGCCCACTGCGCAGCGGAAATCGCCCGGCAAGAGGCCGAACTGCAACTCGCATTCAATCAGGTGGTAGTACCCAACGGCAGCGCCGGGACCCATGCCGGGCTGGCGGCGGGTTTCCAATTGCTGGGCCGGGGCGCGTCCCTGGTCAAGTCGTTCTCGGTGCTGTCCGATCAGGAATCATCAACAGCGAGAACCCTGCAACTGACCCGCGAGACATTGGCGCTACTGGACAGCAACGCCCAGGTGCGGGCTGATGACATGGTGATTGACGGCAGCCAGCTGGGTGCCGGCTATGGCCTGCCAACCGTCGCCATGCAGGACGCGGTACGCCTGATGGCGCGTGCCGAAGGCCTGCTGGTCGACCCGGTGTACTCCGGCAAGGCCTTTGCCGGATTGCTGGCCGACCTGCGGCAAGGGCGCTTCGCCCCCGGGGACAATGTGCTGTTCATCATGACCGGCGGAACACCCGGCCTGTATGCGTACCGGGAAACCTTTCAGGCCTGACGCTCAATCATCTCGCGTCAGCACTTCCAGCAATTCAATTTCGAAGATCAGGTTCGAATTCGGCGGGATCTTGCCCATGGTGCGCTCGCCATAGGCCAGATGCGCCGGCACCAGCAACTTGCGCTTGCCGCCGACCTGCATGCCCATGATGCCCTGGTCCCAGCCCTTGATGACCCGCCCGGTGCCGATCACACACTGGAAGGGTTTGCCACGACTCCAGGAAGAATCGAATTCGGTGCCATCCTCCAGCCAGCCACGGTATTGGGTGGTGATCAGCGCGCCTTTTACCGCGGTCTTTCCGTCACCCGGCTGAAGATCGATTATCTGAAGCTCGTCATTCATTGAATTCACTCGTATGCTCACTCGCCCTCAAGGGCCTGATGGGCGCCGTTTTCCCAGATTTGCCCGCGATTGGCAACCATTGCCGTCTTCACGCCCGGCGTTCAAAGTTGTTTGCTGAACTAAAATAATCAACGACTACCCGTACGGTTCACCGCTCTGATGGCCATCCCCGAATGATCCTGCTCTGGACCAGCGTCATCCTTGGCTCGATGACGCTTACCCTGATCGTCGCGCTGGTCTGGCGCGAACGCTCGCTGCAAAAGCAACTGGCGGAGTATCGCGCGATCATCAACAGCCTGTCCGAAGGCCGGAACATCCACCAGGATGACGACGCCGAGCGCTTCAAGCGCAGCCAGTATTTCGCTCGTATCGGCACCTGGGATTGGGATGTCGACACCGACCGGTTGTACTGGTCAGAGGCAATTTTCGGCATGTTCGGCTTCAAGATCGGCGAAGTAACGCCCTCTTACGCTCTGTTCTGCTCCTGCGTGCACCCGGACGACCGGCTCAGGGTTCGGGCCGGCGAACTGCGTTGCCTGGAAACCGGCGAAAACCATGATGAGGAATACCGCGTGGTCTGGCCCGACGGAACGATCCGCTGGCTACGGGAAACCGGCAACGTGGTCAAGAATGAACGCGACGAAACGATCAAGATGATGGGCGTGGTACGCGACATCACCGAAGAAAAGGCCTCGGCCAACTACCTCAAGCACCTGGCCCATTACGACCCTTTGACCGGCCTGCCCAATCGCCTGGTGCTCGAAGAGCGCCTGTCCGAAGCGCTGGAACAAGCGCGCACCAGCGCCACGCGGGTGGCGCTGGTGTTTGTCGACCTCAATGGCTTCAAGGCCATCAACGACCGCTATGGCCATGCGGCCGGCGACCGGGTGCTGGTCACTACCGCCACCCGGCTCAAGCGCATTCTGCGCGGCACCGACACCGTCGCCCGGATCGGTGGCGACGAATTCGTGGTCATTCTCCAGGACTTGCCCCAAGGCAAAAGCCTGCAAGACGAAGCGCGCACCATCTGCCAGAAAATCTTCGTCGAGCTCTCTCCGCCCGTCACCATCGGCAACGACCAGCGGCATATCGGCACCAGCCTCGGCGTCGCGGTGTTCCCAGACCATGCACCGAGCATTGACCGCTTGCTGCACATTGCCGACCTGGCGATGTATGAGGCCAAGCGCAGCGGGAACAATCAGTATCGGTTGGGCACCGAGAGCGTTGTGCGGGCATACAGCCAGTAACGCCAGGTCGGCGGGTGCCGGCTCTCGATACATGACTGTTATCATAATAATGTTTCGAACTGTACCGGCAACGTAGAGGGGCAGCCGAGTAGGCTGCTCAAAAAACCATCGGAGTTCGCCATGCATATCGCCATCCTGACCTTTGACGGCTTCAATGAACTGGACTCGCTGATCGCCTACGGCATGCTCAGCCGGGTTTCCCTGCTCGGGGACAAGGATTGGCGCGTGAGCATCGCATCGCCGACTGCGCGGGTCACGTCGATGAATGGCTTGAGCATCGATGCGCACATCGGTCTCGCCGAGGCCTGTCAGGCGGATGCGGTGCTGGTGGGCAGTGGCCGCAAGACCCGGGAAGTGGCCGCAACCCCCGGGATCATGGAGCAACTGCAATTCGATCCCGCACGCCAGCTGCTGGCGGCCCAGTGTTCCGGCACCTTCCTGCTGGCCAGACTCGGACTGCTCGGAGATGCCCCGGCCTGCACCGATGCCATCAGCAAGCCCTGGGTGCTGGAAGCCGGGGTCAATGTCGTCAACCAGGCCTTCTACGCCAACGGCAACATTGCCACCGCGGGAGGCTGCCTGGCGTCGCCGTACCTCGCAGCCTGGCTACTGGCGCGGTTGAAAGGCCGCGAGACCGCCCGGGAAGTGCTGAACAATTTTGCCCCTGTGGGCGAGAAGGATGAGTACGTGGCCCGGGGGATGGCGCATATCGAGGCGTTTATCTGATCGTTTGGCCGTCCAGCCTGATGCAGGCTCGGCCCTGTCCCCGGCTGCATTGATCCACCTCGCGCATCAATGCATGCCAACAATGCAATTAACATATCGATGCCCCTGCTCCACTATCCACCCCAATAAGAACCGTGCGCCGCGTCCAACCGGGGCACGTCATAAAAGCGGTGGAGTACACGTCAATGACAGCATCAATCCAACAGCCCGCGACGACCGGTCGCTCCCGGGCCAGCGCGATCTTCCGGGTCACCTCGGGCAACTTCCTCGAACAGTTCGACTTCTTCCTTTTTGGTTTCTATGCCACGCAGATCGCTGCCGTGTTCTTCCCGGCCAGCAGCGAATTCGCCTCGCTGATGATGACCTTCGCCGTGTTCGGTGCAGGCTTTTTGATGCGCCCGTTGGGCGCCGTGGTGCTGGGTGCCTACATCGATGATGTGGGTCGACGCAAAGGGTTGATCGTGACCCTGTCGATCATGGCCAGCGGCACCATCCTGATTGTGCTGGTGCCCGGATACGAAACCATCGGTTTGTTCGCCCCGGCCCTGGTGCTGATCGGGCGGCTGCTGCAGGGCTTTTCCGCCGGTGCGGAATTGGGTGGCGTGTCGGTGTATCTCGCCGAAATCGCCACACCTGGCCACAAGGGTTTCTTCACCAGTTGGCAGTCGGGTAGCCAGCAAGTGGCAATCATTGTCGCCGCCGCGCTGGGTTATGCCTTGAACCAGTGGATGGCACCGGGTGTGATTGCCGATTGGGGCTGGCGGATTCCGTTTTTCGTCGGCTGCATGATCGTGCCATTCATCTTCCTGCTGCGCCGCAACCTGGAAGAAACCGAAGAGTTTGCCACCCGTAAACACCGTCCGGGCATGGGTGAAGTATTCCGCACCCTGGGGCAAAACTGGCTGACCGTGTTTGCGGGCATGATGATGGTCGCCCTGACCACCACCGCGTTCTACCTGATCACGGTGTACGCGCCGACCTTCGGTAAAACCGTGCTGCACCTGAGCACGTCCGATGCGCTGCTGGTGACGTTGCTGGTCGGCGTCTCCAATTTCATCTGGCTGCCAATTGGCGGTGCACTCTCGGACCGTATCGGTCTACGCCCGGTGTTGATCGTCATGGCCTTGCTGGCCATCGCCACCACCTACCCGGCGCTGACCTTTCTGGTCAACGCGCCCAGCTTCATCCACATGCTGCTGGTCTTGCTGTGGCTGTCGTTCATCTACGGCCTGTACAACGGCGCGATGATCCCGGCGCTGACGGAAATCATGCCCGTGGAAGTGCGAGTCGCCGGGTTCTCGCTGGCATACAGCCTGGCCACGGCCGTGTTCGGCGGGTTCACTCCGGCGATATCGACCTTGCTGATCCAGTACACCGGCGACAAGGCTGCGCCGGGTTACTGGATGAGCTTTGCAGCACTGTGTGCACTCTGCGCGACACTCATGCTCTATCGCCGAGCCTCGAATCATCTGCAAGCGGTGGCGTCGTGAACCTGCCCTTTATCGAGAACATGACCATGAAAAAACCGTTCAATCTGGCCGCCCTCGCGGTGGTGGCCAGCCTGAGCTTGAGCGGCATTGCCCAGGCTGAAGAGATCCGTGTGATGACCTCCGGCGGCTTCACTGCGGCCTACAGGATCCTCGGGCCGAAGTTCGCCGCCGCCACCGGCAACACCCTCGACACCGCACTCGGTCCATCCATGGGCAAGGCGCCAGAGGCGATTCCCAATCGCCTGGCCCGCGGAGAGCAAGCCGACGTGGTGATCATGGTTGGCTATGCACTGGACGATCTGATCAAACAAGGCAAAGTCGATCCCGCTTCAAGAGTCGAACTGGCGGATTCGCGCATTGGCCTGGTCGTGCGCGAAGGGACAGCGAAACCGGATATCAGTAACGTCGAGGGTCTGAAAAAAACCCTGCTCGAGGCTGAATCAGTGGCCTACTCCGACAGCGCCAGTGGCGTTTACATCGAACAGCAGCTGTTCAAACGCCTGGGTATCGAAGACCAACTCAAGCCCAAGTCGACCATGGTGCCGAAAATCCCCGTGGGTTCGGTGGTTGCCACTGGCGATTATCAACTGGGCTTCCAGCAAGTCAGCGAGTTGTTGCCAGTGCCGGGGGTCAGTTTCGTGGCGAAGATTCCGGAGTCAGTGCAGTCGGTTACCCGGTTTGCCGCTGGTATCCCGGTAGGAGCACAGCACCCGGCCGAAGCCAGAGCCTTGCTGGAATACATGGCTTCGGCCCAGGCGCAACCGGACGTAAAAGCGACCGGACTGGACTCGGTCAGTCGTTGACCGACGGCTGCAGGACTTTCATCTCCACCACCAACCGTTCCAGTTCAAGTGCCGCCGGGGTCAGGGTTCGACCCCGGCGCTTGATCAGACCGACGCTGCGCATCACTTGCGGATCCGTCAACGGCACCCGCGTCAGGATCGGGTGATCCGCTGCCGGCATCGCCATCAGCGGCACCGCCGCCACACCCAACCCGGCCTCCACCAGACCGATCATGGTGGTCACGTGGCGGGTTTCGCAGATACTCGGCCGCTGCGGCACCACGCCGGTCAACGCCTGATCCAGCAGAAAGCGGTTGCCCGAGGTTTTATCCAGCGAGATGTAATCCTGCCGGTAGAACTCGTCCCAGGTGACACTGCTACGCCCCGCCAACGGATGATCGCGCCGGCACGCCACTACATATCCCTCTTGCACCAAGGGCTCGAAATCCACTTCGGCTTCCAGCGTGCCCATGAAACTCAGGCCGAAATCCGCTTCGCCATCAACTACCGCACTCAACACTTCGTGGGCGCTGGAGTCCAGCACCTTGACCCTGATCTTCGGAAACTGCCGGTGATAGTGCGCGATCACCCGCGGCATGAAGTAGTAGGCCGCCGAGGGTACACAGGCGACCGTGACGTGACCGAGCCGGGTCGAAGCGACTTCACTGATACCCAGCAATGCCACGTCCAGATCGTCCAGAAGGCGTTCGACACTGGGCATGAAACCCCGTCCGGCCTGGGTCAGGCTGACCTTGCGCGTGGTGCGCTCGAACAGCCGCACGCCAAGGGCGTCTTCGAGTTTTTCGATGCGCCGGCTCAAGGCGGGTTGGGAAATACGCACCGTATCGGCGGCCTTGCGAAAGCTGCCCTGCTCCACCACCGCACGGAAAGCCTGCAGATCGTTGAGGTCGAAGTTGATCGCCATGGGGATTACTCGGGAGGGACAGTTGGATTGATCAGCAAATTCTATAAATGTAACTAATTAATGCAAATTGTAACAACTGAACCCGAGCGCTTTGCTGACGTCGAAGGGCTCAGCCTTTATTCTTGTCACCCCCCGCTATACCGAGTTCTGGAGTTTTCTCATGCCCCATGAAGGCAACCTGCTACAAGCCGCTGTCGTGTTTCTGTTGGCGGCCGTGCTCATCGTTCCATTGGCCAAGCGCCTGCAACTGGGGGCGGTCCTGGGTTATCTGTTTGCCGGTGTGATCATCGGCCCGTCGGTGCTGGGCCTGATCGACAACCCGCAAAGCGTCGCGCACATTTCCGAACTTGGCGTGGTGTTGCTGCTGTTCATCATCGGCCTGGAGCTGTCGCCACGACGGTTGTGGGTCATGCGCAAATCAGTGTTCGGCGTGGGTCTGGCGCAAGTGTTGCTGACCGGTTCGGTGATTGGCGTGGTGGCGCTGTGGGTCTTTGGCCAGCCATTGAACACCGCGATCGTTCTGGGCCTGGGCCTGGCGCTGTCGTCCACGGCATTCGGCCTGCAAAGCCTGGCTGAACGCAAGGAACTGACCAGCCCCCACGGGCGGCTGGCGTTCGCGATCCTGTTGTTTCAGGACATCGCTGCGATCCCGTTGATCGCCATGGTGCCGTTGCTGGCCGGCGGCAATCAGGCCACCACTGCCGGCGAAGACCTGAACCACGGCCTGCAAGTGCTGGTCAGCATCGCCGTGGTGGTGATCGGCGGGCGTTATCTGCTGCGACCGGTGTTTCGCGTGGTGACCAAAACCGCGTTGCCGGAGGTCTCCACCGCCACGGCGTTGCTGGTGGTGATCGGCACCGCATGGTTGATGGAGCTGGCCGGTATTTCCATGGCCCTGGGTGCATTCCTCGCCGGCCTGCTGCTGGCGGACTCCGAGTATCGCCATGAGCTGGAAGCGCAGATCGAGCCGTTCAAGGGCCTGTTGCTGGGGCTGTTTTTCATCAGCGTCGGCATGGGCGCGAACCTGAGCCTGTTGCTGAGCATGCCGGTCGCGGTGCTGGGCCTGACCCTGCTGCTGATCGCGATCAAACTGCCGCTGCTGTTTGTTGTCGGTCGATTGGCCGGCGGCTTGAAGAAGGTCAGTGCGATCCGCCTGGGCATCGTGTTGGCGGCCGGTGGTGAGTTTGCCTTCGTCGTGTTCAAGATCGGTCGTGATCACGGGCTGTTCGCGGCAGAACTCTATGACTTGCTGGTGTTGACCATCACCCTGTCCATGGCCGTGACGCCGTTGTTGCTGCTGGTTTGCGCACGGTTGGTCAGCCCGAAGGTGCAACCGGTGGAAGTGCCGGAGAAATTCCGCGAAATCGACGCCGACGCACCACGGGTGGTGATTGCCGGCATGGGCCGCATGGGCCAGATCGTTGCGCGGATCTTGCGCGCACAGAACATCAAATTCGTGGCCCTCGACACCTCGGTGGAAACCATTGAACTGTCCCGCAGTTTTGGTGGCGTGCCGGTGTTCTACGGCGACCCGATGCGCCCGGAAATCCTCAGCGCGGCCAAGGTCGGGGAAGCCGAGTTTTTCGTGATCGCCACCGACGACCCGGACACCAACATCAAGACCGCCGAGCTGGTGCACAAGCTCTACCCGCATATGAAAATCATCGCCCGTGCCCGCAACCGTCAGCATGTGCACCGGCTGATGGACGTCGGCGCTCATGCCGTGCGCGAAACCTTTTATTCGAGCCTGGAAATGAGCCGCAAAACCCTGATCGGGTTGGGGTTGACCCAGGCCCAGGCCGATGCGCGGATCAAGCGCTTCAAGCAGCACGACGAAGAGGTGCTCGAAGCCCAGCATGCGGTGTATGACGACGCCGCGAAAGTGATGCAGACGGCAAAGGAAGCGCGAGTCGAACTGGCGAAGTTGTTTGAGTCGGATCAACTGGAAGAAGAATCAGCGAGGAATTGAGGTGACTGTTCTGGCCTCATCGCGGACGAGCCCGCTCCCACAGAGATCGCGCTGAACCTGTGGGAGCGGGCTTGCCCCGGGCGGCGTTCCGACGATGAACGATAACGCGGTGTGATGGAACAACCACAATTTCAAAGGAACCAGCATGGCTGACCAACCTGCCCCCGCCCTCAAGGAAATCTTCAACGCCGAGCGCCTCAGGCACATCGCCTCCGAGATGACCGCGGTCTATCCGGCATTCGAGGCCAGGCGCTTCCTGAAGCTGGCCCAGACCGGCCTGGCAGACCTCAGCGTCATGCAGCGCATGGCCCGGGTCAGCGAATGCCTGCACGCCGTGCTGCCCCTGGACTATGAAGCGTCACTCAAGGTGCTGCGCGCCCTCGCCCCGCGCCTCAACAGCGGCTTCGTCAGCATGTGCCTGCCGCACTATGTCGCCACCTATGGCACCCACGCGTTCGAGGTGTCGATGGACGCCCTGAAGTACTTCACCGCCTTCGGCTCCTCGGAATTCGCGATACGCCATTTTCTGCGCAGCGACCTCGAGCGTTCGCTCAAGCTGATGCACGCCTGGTCGCTGGATGACAACGAGCATGTGCGGCGCCTGGCCAGTGAAGGCTGCCGGCCACGCCTGCCCTGGTCATTCCGGCTGGAGCCGGTTCAGGCCGACCCGAAACTCGCTGCGAAAATCCTCGACAACCTCAAGGCCGACACCAGCCTGTACGTGCGCAAATCCGTGGCCAATCACCTCAACGACATCACCAAGGATCATCCCGAATGGGTGCTGGACCTGATCGAAGGCTGGCCGCTGGACAACAGGCACACCGCCTGGATCGCCAAACACGCCCTGCGCAGCCTGATCAAACAGGGCAACCAGCGGGCACTGGCGATTATCGGCGCGGGCGGCAAGCCTGAAGTCGAGATCGTCGATGTGAAAGTCGAACCGCCGGTGATTGGCCTGGGAGAAAAGATCACCCTGTCGTTTGCCGTCAAATCCACCGTTGAAAGCAGTCAGCGCCTGGTGATCGACTACGCCATCGATTACGTCAAGGCCAATGGCAGCACCTCGGCGAAGGTTTTCAAGCTCAAGGCGCTGACGCTGCCCGGCAACGCCAGCGAAGCCGTCAGCCGGGGCCAGCACATCAAGGAGCTCACCACCCGCCGGCATTACGCGGGGCGCCATGCGGTGCACATCATGGTCAACGGCGAAAGGCTGGCCAGCACACAGTTCGACATCGTCTGATCACGCAGCTATCCCCTGTAGGAGCTGGCTTGCCAGCGAAAACGGCCCCCAATCGGATGCAATATTCTCGGGCCCCTTCGCCGGCAAGCCGGCTCCTACAGACGATTGTGGCCTAGTAGCAGGTCTTGCTCACGCTCACACAACTCCACCACATAATCCCAAAGCACCCGCAACCGCACCGATTTGTGCAGTTCGCGGCGGGTGCTGATCCAGTAGCTGCGCTGGATGCTTTCGTCCGGCAACAGCGGCACCAGGTCCGGGTCGGCGCTGGCCATGTAGCAGGGCAGCACCGCGATCCCCAGGCCTGAGCGCGCAGCCTGCTGCTGGGCGATCACGCTGGTACTGTGAAACACCACCTGCGGGTTGCGGCAGAAGCTGTTGAGGAACATCAGTTCCTGGCTGAACAGCAAGTCATCGACGTAGCCGATCCAGGCATGACGCCCCAGGTCTTCGCGGCTGCGCAACGGCGGCGCACGGTCGAGGTAGCCCTGGCTGGCGTAGAGCGCCAGGCGATAGTCGGTGAGCTTGCGGGTGACCAGCATGTCGGCGGCCGGGCGCTCGAGGTGGATGCTGATTTCCGCCTCGCGGTTGAGGATGCTGACAAAACGCGGCACCGCCACCAGTTCCACCTCCAGCCCCGGATAGCGCTCGAACAAACCGTTCATGCGACTGGCGAGGAACATGATGCCGAGGCCTTCGGTCACCCCGACGCGGATCTTGCCCAGCGGCGCGGTGGATTGGGTGATTTCCTCCTGGGCCAGCAGCGCGACGTTCTCCATCGCCTCGGCGTGTTTAAGCAACGCCTCGCCAGCCGGGGTCATCTCATATCCCTGGGCATGCTGGACGAACAATGCGGTACCGAGGCTCTTTTCGATGGCCTCGATATGCCGCGCCACGGTGGCATGGGTGGTGTTCAGGCGGCGGGCGGCCGTGAGCAAACGCCCGCTGCGCTGCAATTCGAGAAAAAACCGCAGGTCATTCCAGTCGAACATGAATCGTCCTTGTTCGTTGCCGTTCGGGACGCTGTTTAAAAACGCACAGCGGCTGCGCAAAAACTAACATTCTTTTGACGAAAGCTAACAACTAGGATGACAGACAACAAGAACAACAAAACGAGGTCAGGGATGCAGACTTCCCTTGATGAATTCGATTACATCGTGGTCGGGGCCGGGCCGGCCGGGTGTCTGCTGGCCAATCGACTGTCGGCCGATGCGCAACATCGCGTGTTGCTGCTCGAGGCCGGTGGCCGCGACAACTATGCGTGGATTCACATCCCCGTGGGCTACCTGTTCTGCATCGGCAACCCGCGCACCGACTGGTGCTTCAAGACCGAAGCGCAACCCGGCCTGCAAGGTCGCGCCCTGAGCTATCCGCGCGGCAAGGTGC
The DNA here is from genome assembly GCF_000282395.1 of Pseudomonas sp. GM55. Taxonomy (NCBI): domain Bacteria; kingdom Pseudomonadati; phylum Pseudomonadota; class Gammaproteobacteria; order Pseudomonadales; family Pseudomonadaceae; genus Pseudomonas; species Pseudomonas sp. GM55. The sequence goes on from NZ_AKJJ01000098.1 coordinate 15,377, forward strand.
TGGGAGGCTGCTCCTCCATCAACGGCATGATCTACATGCGCGGCCAGGCCGCCGACTACGACCGCTGGGCCGCCGACGGCAACCCCGGCTGGAGCTGGCAAGACGTGTTGCCGTTGTTCAAGCAGAGCGAAAACCACTTTGCCGGCGCCGCGGAATTTCACGGTGCCGCGGGCGAATGGCGGGTCGAACGCCAGCGCCTGTCGTGGCCGATTCTCGACGCCTTCCGCAGTGCCGCCGAACAAAGCGGCATCGCCAGCATCGATGACTTCAACCAGGGCGACAACGAAGGTTGCGGCTATTTCCAGGTCAATCAGAAGGCCGGCATCCGCTGGAACGCGGCCAAGGCTTTTCTCAAACCGGTGCGCCAGCGTCCCAACCTCACCGTACTGACCGGGGTCGAAGTCGACCGGGTGCTGCTGGACAATGGCCGTGCTTCAGCGGTCAGCGCCCGCTGGCAAGGCCAGGCGAAAACCTTCAAGGCACACAAGGAGATCGTCCTCTGTGCCGGCTCGGTCGGTTCGCCAGGCATCCTGCAGCGCTCCGGTATCGGCCCGCGTCCGCTGCTGGAGCGGCTGGGCATTGGCGTCACCCATGAGCTACCCGGTGTCGGTGGCAATTTGCAGGATCACCTGCAACTGCGGCTGATCTACAAGCTGGAAAATGCCCGCACCCTGAACCAGATCGCCGGCAGCCTGTGGGGCAAGCTGGGCATGGGCCTGCGCTACCTGTACGACCGCAGCGGCCCGCTGTCCATGGCGCCGAGCCAGTTGGGCGCCTTTGCCCGCTCGGGGCCGGAACAGACTTCGGCCAACCTCGAATATCACGTACAACCGCTGTCGCTGGAGCGCTTTGGCGAACCGCTGCATGGGTTCCCGGCGTTCACCGCCTCGGTCTGTGATTTGCGCCCGCAAAGCCGTGGCCGGGTGGACATCCGCTCGGCCAACCCGCAAGAAGCCCCGCTGATCCAGCCCAACTACCTCAGCCACCCGCAAGACCTGCGGGTGGCCGCCGACGCCATTCGCCTGACCCGGCGCATCGTCAGCGCGCCGGCCTTGCGCCCGTTCAACCCCGTGGAATACCTGCCCGGTGAGAGCCTGCAAAGCGAAGAACAACTGCACGAAGCCGCCGCGCGGATCGGCACCACGATTTTCCATCCGGTGGGCACCTGCCGCATGGGCAACGACGCCGACGCCGTGGTCGATGCGCAACTCAAGGTCCATGGCATCCCCGGCCTGCGCATTGCCGATGCCTCGATCATGCCGCGCATCACCTCGGGCAACACCTGCTCGCCGACGCTGATGATTGCCGAGAAGGCTGCACAATTGATCCTCAACCCCGCCACAAGGAGCATTACTCCGACAATGGAACTGGTCACTAACACCTGAACATTCACACAAACAATTGTAGGAGCCGGCTTGCTGGCGAAAGCGGCGGATCGGTCAACATGAATGCCGACTGAAAAACCGCCATCGCCAGCAAGCCGGCTCCTACAGGTCACGAGTACACCCGATACATCGCAGTAGCGGCACCTGCCCACAAGGCCGGCGCCGACAGTGGAACAACAAAAACAATCACTGTGAGGGATACCGGTATGTCAGAACACGTTCAATCCCTGGAAGCCGTGCGTAGCGCGGGCACCAGTCAGGAAACCCAGAAAGTCATCTTCGCCTCGTCCCTCGGGACGGTCTTCGAGTGGTACGACTTTTTCCTCTATGGCGCCCTCGCGGCGGTGATCAGCAAACAGTTTTTCGCCGGGGTCAACGACACCACGGCGTTCATCTTTGCGCTGATGGCCTTCGCCGCCGGCTTCATCGTGCGGCCGTTCGGCGCGTTGGTGTTCGGTCGGTTGGGGGACATGATCGGGCGCAAGTACACCTTCCTCGCCACCATCATCCTCATGGGCCTGGCGACATTCTGCGTCGGGCTGCTGCCGACCTACGCCAGCATCGGCATCGCCGCGCCGATCATCCTGGTGCTGCTGCGCATGCTCCAGGGCCTGGCCCTGGGCGGTGAATACGGCGGCGCCGCGACCTATGTCGCCGAGCACGCGCCCATCGGCAAGCGTGGCTTCCACACCAGCTGGATTCAATCCACCGCGACCCTGGGCCTGCTGCTCTCGCTGCTGGTGGTGCTGGGCTGCCGCTACTTCACCGGCGATCAGTTCGAAGTCTGGGGCTGGCGCATTCCGTTCCTGTTTTCCATCGTGCTGCTGGGCATCTCGACCTGGATTCGCCTGAGCCTGCACGAGTCGCCGGCCTTCGTGAAAATGAAAGAGGAAGGCAAGCTGTGCAAACAACCGATTCGCGACTCCTTCGGTAAATGGGAAAACCTCAAGGTGGTGTTGATCGCGCTGTTCAGCATCAATGCCGGGCAAGCGGTGACCTTCTACGCCGCGCAATTCTATGTGCTGTTTTTCCTCACCCAGTTCCTGAAAATGGACCCGGCGGTGGCCAACGGTTTGCTGATTGTCAGTGTGACCATCGGCGCCCCCTTCTTCATTTTCTTTGGCTGGCTGTCGGACAAGGTCGGGCGCAAACCGGTGCTGATGATCGGCCTGCTGCTGGCCACCGCGCTGTACTTCCCGATCTTCAAGACCCTGGCCCACTACGCCAACCCGGCCATCGACCAGGCCAGCCGCCAGGCACCGATCACCGTGATGGCCGACCCGGCCACCTGCACCTTCCAGTTCGACCCGGTGGGCAAGGCCAAATTCGACAGCCCGTGCGACAAGGTCAAGACCTTCCTGGTCAAGCAGGGCTTGCCGTACAACAGCGCTGCCGCACCGGCCGGCAGTGGCGTGCAGGTGAGCGTCGGTGACGTGAAGATCGATGGTTTCGACGAAGCTGCCTTGCGCGGTGCCGTGACCCTCGCCGGTTACCCGAAACAGGCGGACATGCAGCAGATCAACAAGCCGATGATCGTCGCGCTGATCGTTGCGCTGATCATCATCTCCGCGATGTGCTACGGCCCGCTGGCAGCGTTGATGGTCGAACTGTTCCCGACCCGCATCCGCTACACTTCGATGTCCCTGCCCTACCACATCGGCAACGGCTGGTTCGGCGGTTTTCTGCCGACAGTGTCGTTCGCGCTGGTGGTGTACACCGGGGACATCTTCTACGGGCTGTGGTATCCGGTGGTGATCACCGGGGTGAGCCTGGTGGTGGGGATGATTTGCCTGCGTGAGACCCGCAACGTGGATCTGGATAAAAACTGAAGCTAGCCAATAACAACCTGTGGGAGCGAGCTTGCTCCCACAGGAGGCCAGTAGATCGCGGCTTCTTTGTCGCAGTGAAAACGACAATCACTCGTCGAGTTCGATGACCTCGAATTTCACTTGATCCGGATAGAAAGCCATGTACTCCTGAATCTGCCTGACGGAGACCTTGGGATTCTCGTAGCTCCACACCGCGTTGGCGCCCTCATGACCCGGGACCTGCAAACTGAAATAACTGGCATCGCCCTTGTACGGGCAATAACTGGTGTGATCAGTGCGGGCGAAATACTTCTCGTCGATGTCCTCTCGCGGCACGTAGTACACCGGTGGGTAATTGGCCTCCAGCAACACCAGCGCGCGCGAGGACGCGGCCACCTGGATTCCGTGGAACTTAACCAACAGGCAACCGGGCTGCTCGGCGATGGTGATGACAGGACTAGGACCGGAGCTTTTCATGGAATGCGTTCCTCATGACGGTGATGGACCTGCAAATCGGAATACCACGATTCATCATATATAACCCAAGTTTCACCCTCGCAACTGCTTCGCAGCCGAACGGGAGCAAGGCCGTCATCGCGACACACAAAACTGTACATCCATACAGATAAAGATTGCCCGATCGCCCGTCAACCGCCATTCTGTGCACCTCTGGCACATAAATCGACGATGGTGGTTATGCGGCTGTACCTCTGTGAAAAACCTTCCCAGGCCAAAGACATTGCGGCAGTCCTCGGCGCCCGGCGCCGGGGCGATGGCTGCTGGCTGGGAACAGACGTCACGGTGACCTGGTGCATCGGCCACCTGCTGGAAACCGCACCGCCGGATGCCTACGACGCGCGCTACAAGCGCTGGGTGCTGGCCGACCTGCCAATCATTCCCGAAAAGTGGAAAATGACCGTCAAGCCGCGCACCGCCAGCCAGTACAAGGCGGTCAAGCGCCTGCTCGGTGAAGCGTCCGAACTGATCATTGCCACGGACGCCGACCGCGAGGGCGAGATGATCGCCCGGGAACTGGTGGAGCATTGCCGATATCGCGGGCCGATCCGCCGCCTCTGGTTGTCGGCGCTGGACGATGCATCTATTCGCAAGGCCCTCGCGGCGCTGAAACCGGGGAACGAAACCTTCAGCCTCTATCACTCGGCCCTGGGGCGTTCCCGGGCCGACTGGCTGATCGGCATGAACATGAGTCGGCTGTTCACCTTGCTGGGGCGCCAGTCCGGCTATCAAGGCGTGTTGCCGGTAGGCCGGGTGCAAACGCCGACCTTGCGCCTGGTAGTGGATCGCGATCGCAGCATCGCCGACTTTGTGCCCGTCCCCTATTGGGCCATCGATGTGCAACTGCTGCACAACGGCACCGCGTTCACGGCGCAATGGCGCGCGGCATCCGCGGTTTGCGACGATCAGGACCGCTGCCTGAATCAGGCGCTGGCACAACAAGCGGCGGCCGCCATGAGTGGTGCGGCCAGTGCGCGGGTGATCAAGCTGCGCACCGAGCGGATGCGCGAAGTGGCCCCGCTGCCGTTCGACCTGGGCACCCTGCAGGAGGTCTGCTCGAAGAAGCTCGGCCTCGGTGCCCAGGAAACCCTGGACATCGCCCAGGCGCTGTACGAAACCTACAAGGTCATTACTTATCCGCGCAGTGATTGCGGCTACCTGCCCCTCAGTCAGCACAGCGAGGCGCCGGCCATCCTGGCGGCGTTGCGCCAGGCCGATCCGGCGTTGAACGCCTTGCACGATCACCTTGATCCGCAACGGCGCTCACGGGCCTGGAACGATGCCAAGGTCAGCGCTCACCACGGCATCATCCCCACCGCTGCGGCGAAGAACCTCGACAAGCTGGCGGGTAAGCAGCGCGCGGTCTACACGCTGATCCGTGCTCGATATCTGGCGCAGTTCCTGCCCAATCACGAATACGACCGCACCCAGGCCGACTTCGATTGCGCCGGCGAAGCCCTGCGCGCAGTGGGCAAGCAGATCATCGAACCGGGCTGGAAACGCGCCCTGCCCGAAGCGCTGGCTCCGGCCAAGGGGCGCGAAGCTCCCGCGCCGCAGACACTGCCCAACCTGGCCGAAGGCATCGATTGCGCAGTGGCTGGCGTGCAACTCAAGGACCTCTGGACGCAACCGCCGAAGCCGTTCACCGAAGGCGATCTGATCAAGGCCATGAAGAACGTCGCCAAACTGGTGGAAGACCCGCTGCTCAAGCAAAAGCTCAAGGACACCACCGGCATCGGCACCGAGGCGACCCGCGCGTCGATCATCCAGGGCCTGCTCGACCGTGGTTATCTGGTCAAGAACGGCAAGGCCCTGGCCGCCACACCGGCCGCGTTCAGCCTGATCGACGCAGTGCCCCGGGCCATCGCCGATCCGGGCACCACGGCGATCTGGGAACAGGCCCTGGACATGGTGCAAAGCGGGGAAATGAGCCTGGAAGAGTTCGTCACCAAACAGGCGGCGTGGATGAGCAAACAGGTCAGTCGCTGCTCCGGGCTGAGCCTGAGCATCAGCGGTCCACCGCCCGCCGGGCGCGCTGCAGCCCCATGGAAGAAAAAACGCAAGAGTGCCCCGCGCAAACCGGGCAGCACCCAGCGCAGGGCAAAACCGGCCGGCAAAACTCAATCCTGACATCGCCACGGATCACTAGACACCGGCCATAATCAACCCTGTCCCTTGACCTGTCAGGAGCCACTTCGAATGTCTTCGATAGAACTGCACGCCGCCCAACGCGATGAGCTGGAAACCATCGAAAACCTGATGCAGTTCTATACCTACGACTTCAGCGAATGGTTACCGCTGAAACTGGGTGAATACGGTTTCTTCAACATCCAGCCCATGTCGGACTACTGGCGAAACCCGGCCACCCGACCCTTCCTGATCAAGGTCGACGCAGAATTGGCCGGCTTCGTGACCGTGGATAACCAGACCCATCTACCCGGTGCCGAGTACAACATCGGTTATCTGTTTGTCAGCCGACGCTTTCGTGGCCGGGGTGTCGCCCGGTTTGTCGTGTCTACCCTCTTGAGTCAATTCCCCGGTCAATGGCAGATTTTCCATATCGAGGCCAATCAGCCGGCACGGCTGTTCTGGGCAGCCGTCATGCCGGGGCTCGGCATTCACGGGTATACCTTGCATCAGCAGGTAGTTGACCGCCATCCCTGCACTTTTTTCCGCTTTCAGTGTCCGCCTTTGTCGTCCTGACCGGCCCCCCTCGACTCCCCGCGCTAATTCCCAACAGCTTTGTCCGACAATATGTAGTGACTAAAAATATTCACTACAAAACCGTTGACGCCTCCGATTTGCCCTTGCATGATGCAGACGTCTCCCCGATCGGGAGTACAGGCAACACGTTTGAGCAAGCTCGTCTGACCGCCGAGCTGTTTTTCCCGGATACACGCTGCCCACAAGGCAGATTGAAGAAGCTGACCTGGCCTGAACGTCCAGTACAAGGGCGAGAAGACTTGGCGAGCAATCCTCATGAAGCTTGTGGCCGACCCTGAAAATGTCGGCAGTGGCCTTAAGGTTTTCGCCGCTTCTCTTCGTTGTGACGCTATTGCGTAGCAGTTATTCAACACGACTACATGCAACAGACGCAGGACCCCGCCCGATAAGGCGGTCGAACGCTGACGTCCTGGTTTCGGTGCCAGGGATCAACTAACCGATGGGCTACCTGTATTAGCGAATCAACTTTGAAAGATCACCAATTGGTCAAGGGGCTTTATGATGAATCTGAACAATCAACCAACTATCGATGAACTGGCTCGTATGTTCGCTGCAAAAAAAGACAGCCACGACAGCCATATTCTCTGGATCAGCAAGTGTGGCCAGGTGCATATCGACTGCCTGTCGCCGCACGCCCATGAAGCAGAGTTCGACCAGAACAACCAGAACCTGCTTGCCCGACTGAAGATGTACCGTCGCGGCCAGGGTTATGTCGGCAAGAAAGCCGCAGCCGACAAGGACTTCATCGGTAATGTTCTGCAAACCCTGAAACAGGCCTGGGCCTCGATGCAGAATCAGAACGAAGTTCGGGTGATTGACCGGTTCTACTGATTGAATGAGTCATTACTGACTTATTGAAAAACAAGGCCTGCTCCCAATAAGGAGCAGGCCTTTTTTCGACCAGGACGCGGTCTCTTGTAGGCGCTGGCTTGCCAGCGATAGTCGCTAACGATAACGCGTGTAAACCGGATCAACGCGGCGCACTTGAGTCCATCGCC
>NZ_AKJJ01000099.1:0-41606 GCF_000282395.1 Pseudomonas sp. GM55
CAGCGGTGGGCGGCCTGCAGGCAAAAATGGAAGCGTAGCGGCTACAGGGACTTGTTTGCGCCGTAGCGGTTGTTGCGCGCCGGTTCTTCTAGCGCATGAGGCTTAGATCCGGAAACTGCCAACCAATTGTTTCAGGCGCGTGGCCTGCTGCTCAAGGTCTGAGCAGGCCCGCAAGGTCGATTGAAGGTTTTCCACGCCTTCGCGATTCAGTGTGTTGATTTCGCTGATGTCCATGTTGATCGAATCGACCACGGCGGTTTGCTCCTCGGTGGCGGTGGCCACCGACTGGTTCATGCCGTCGATTTCGCCGATGCGTAGGGTCACACTGTTCAGGCGCTTGCCGGCAAGGTTGGCAATCTCCACGCTTTCCTGGCTGTGACGCTGGCTTTCACCCATGGTGCTGACCGATTCGCTGGCGCCCACTTGCAGCTCTTCTATCATGGTCTGCACTTGTTGCGCCGACTCCTGGGTCCGGTGCGCCAGGTTGCGCACTTCATCGGCAACCACCGCGAAACCTCTGCCGGCCTCGCCAGCGCGGGCCGCTTCGATGGCCGCATTAAGGGCCAGCAGGTTGGTCTGCTGGGAGATGCTGGTGATCACTTCGAGAATCTGTCCGATGTTCACGGTCTTGCTGTTGAGCGATTCGATGTGGGTACTGGAGGCGCTGAGCAGGCTCGAGAGTTGGTTCATCGACGCGATACTGCGATCCACCACTTGCTGACCGTCCTCGGCGAGATGGCGGGCAGCGCTGGCCTGGTGCGAGGCGTGCGCTGCGTTGCGGGCAATTTCCTGGGTGGCCGCGCCCAGCTGATTGATCGCGGCCGCAACGCTGCTGGTCCGGCTGGACTGCTCGTCGCTGTTGAACATCGACGCGTTCGATGCACTGACAACGCGTTGTGCGACTTCATTGACATGCTCGGTGGCCGATGACACTTCACGGATCGAGCCGTGAATACGCTCCACGAAACGGTTGAAGGCATTGCCGAGAATGCCGAACTCGTCCTGGCTCTGGATGCTCAGGCGACGGGTCAGGTCACCGTCGCCATCGGCGATGTCCTGCATCGCGCGGGTCATCGCGTGCAATGGCTGGATCAGCAAGCGGATCAGCATGCCGAGCAAAGCGATGATGATCACTACCGCAATGATGGTGGCAATGATCGCCGAGGCGCGGAAGTCGTTGAGCATCGAGAACGCCTGGTCCTTGTCCACGGACAGTCCGATGTACCAGTTGACCGACGGCAGCCCTTGGATGTGGGCGAAGGTCATGATGCGCGTCTTGCCGTCGACTTCGACTTCACTGAAGTCGCCGCTGATCCGCGGGGTGTTTTGTGGATACGCCTCGCCCAGGGACTTCATCACCAGCGATTTGTCCGGGTGCACCAGGATCTTGCCGTCGGCGCTGACCAGGAATGCATAGCCCATGCCGCCGAAGTTCAGCGCTTTGAGGTTGTCGATCAAGGTTTGCAGGCTCAGGGCACCGCCGACCACGCCAACGCTTTGCCCGGCGTTTTTCGACACGCTGGCAATAGTGATAACCGTCTGGTGTGTCGCTGCTTCGACATAGGGTTCAGTCAGGATACTGCTGGCATTGTTTTCAGCGCTCTTGTACCAGGGGCGAGCGCGCGGGTCGAAGTCGTCAGGCATTTTCGCGTCAGGGCGGATAATGAAACTGCCGCGGGCATCGCCCAGGAAGGAAGACAAGAAGGTTGAACTCATCGCCTTTTGCTCAAGTAATTTGGCAACTTCAGGCTGTTCGGAGTTGAGGACGATGTTCTGTGCGAGGTTCTCGATCAGCAGAATACGTCCGCTCAACCAGATCTGAATGTTGTTGGCCGCAATGTTGCCAGTCTCATGCAGGTAATTTTCCAGGTCCCGGCGGATCGCATTACGCTGAAAGTAGTCGTTATACAGCGTGAACGAGGCAAGGGCGGCGATGACGATGAGGGCGGCGGCAAGCAGGATTTTATGGCTGAAGCTCAGATTTTTGTTCATGGCTTGTGGGGTCCGCTAAGGTCTTGTTGCCCAGGGCGCTTTTGGACTCTGCGAAAAGCACGGGGCAGCTTTCAGCAACGCGCCTCATCTGTGACGAGGCGCGTCAGCGTTTCTTAGAACAGGCTCAGGGTGTAATTGAGGATCAGGCGATTCTCGTTGACATCGGAGCGGTAGTTGGAGCGCGCGGTGGCATTGCGAGCCAGGATACCGACGTTTTTCAGCGGGCCACTCTGGATGACATAGCCAAAGTCCAGATCGCGCTCCCACTCTTGGCCTTCAAAGTCGCCAACAGTCTTTACGTTGTCACCTTTGACGTAACGCACCATGGTGGTCAGGCCCGGAATACCCAGCACGGCGAAGTTGTAATCGTAGCGCGCCTGCATGGAGCGCTCGTCGGCGGAGTCGAACGCGTAGGTCATCACCTCGTTGCTCAGAGGGCTGACGTTGGCGAATACCCGGGCGAAGCCTTGATCACCGAACATTGCCTGATAACCCAGCGAGACTGTGTGCCCACCGTACTTGGCCGATAGAAGAGAGTGGAGTGCCTGGTTGTCCACTTCGCCTATCAGTTTCTTGCCATCGGCGCTGGAGTCGTAGTAACCGACGGTGGCGCCCAGCGTCCAGTTACCCAAAGGCTGGCTGTGCTTGAGGCTAAAGAAACGCTGGTTGTAGAGGTCTTCCAATTGGGCGTACCAGGCGCCAACACTGCTGCGCTTATCATTGAATGCATAATCGGCACCTGCGTAGTTGAAGTGGTCGGCGCTGGCTTGGCGTTTCACTACGGAACCGACCATGGCCTGCATTTTTTCGTCGCCTGCCTCGTCGCGCAAACTGGTGGAATGCAGTTGACCGCCCTGCAGCGTCAGTCCGTTGATCTCATTGGAGACCAGGCTGGCGCCTTGATAGGAGGGCGGGAGCAGGCGGGTATCGCTGAAGGTAAGCACGGGAAGGTTGGGTTGCAGTTCACCGACTTTCAATTCGCTGTTCGACAACCTGGCCTTCAATGCCAGGCCCAGGCGGCTGTATTCGTCGGCGGCCTTGCCGTCGCCATGCACTGGCAGTAATCCGGTCTTGACGCGATCCGGGCTACTGTCCAGCTTGAGGCCCAGCAGGCCAATGGCGTCCACGCCGAAACCCACGACACCTGGGGTATAACCGGATTTGACGTTGAGGATAAAGCCTTGGCCCCACTCCTGGGCTTTGGACTGTTGGTTGGGGCCAACGATGTCGGAGAAATCTCGGCTGAAGTAGTAGTTACGGGCCTGCAGGGTCGCGCTGGAGCCCTCGATGAAACCCCCGGCAGCCAGGGCCGAGAGTGGCGTCTGGAGAATGGCGATGCTTAAGAGCAGAGGCGTGTTTTTATTGATGTGGTTTTTCATGGATTCTTCTTATTAGATATTTTTCTTGGCATTCAGGTGTTTTTCGAACAACGGTTGCATGCGCTTCAACATGACGTGCCGTAGACCGCTGGCCTTTACCACCTCGAGAGTGATCGGCAGGGTCTTTGCGGCCAATGATTGGGGAGGAGAAGCCGACTGCCGCGACTTGTAGCGAGGCGCGCTTGAGCAAGCTTTTCATCGGCAAGCTCAAGGGCTGGAGGTTGTCTTCGCGACGAGTTGTCACCAGGCTGTGAGCGATCCATAAATGCGATCGACCACAGCCTGGCGGCAGTTTTTACAGGAACTCGAGTCCGGGGCTCAGTCCTGTGGCACAGCGCGGGCGGACATCTGCGCCTGAGCGTGGGGCTGGCGCAGGTAAACGAAACACATCGCCAGGGCGGCGACGGCTCCCGGGATGGCGAAGACCATAAAGTTATAGTGCAGTGGCAGTTGAATGCCGACCAGCACGCCCCCCAGAATCGGACCCACCATCGCACCTGTGCGACCGATGCCCGACGCCCAGCCGAGGCCGGTCGAACGTATGGTCATCGGATAGAACTGGGCAACCAAGGCCCACGCCAGAATTTGCGTACCAATGGTGCTCGCACCGGCTATCGCCACCAGCCCGTACAGGACTGCGGTAGGCGGTTTGAAACCGAGCAAACTGATGGATACTGCGGCGATGACAAAGAACACCACGACCACATTGCGCAGTTTGAAGCGGTCGCCAAGCCAACCACCACCGATGGCGCCAACGATCGCACCAAGATTCAGCACCATCAGAAACATCATGCTTGACCCCAGCCCATAACCGGCATTGAGCATCAGTTTCGGCAACCACGAGCCCAGCGCGTAAATCATCAACAGACAGCAGAAACACGAGGTCCAGAGCAGCAGCGTGCTGATTCCGCGGCCCTCGCGGAACAGTTGCATCAATGGCGCTCCGGCGGCTTTTTGCGTTGGCATGCTGAAGTCGTCTTTTGCCTGCGGGACAAAGCTTGGTTCAATCCGTTGCATGACATGACTCGCCTCGATCGTGCGACCTTGACGCACCATGAATCCCACGGACTCGGGCAATAACCGATAGATCATCGGTAGTAGCAGCAGTGGAATCGCTGCGACGTAGAACAGTGACTGCCAACCGAAACCTGGCAAGAGCACGACGCCCAGTCCTGCAGCGAGCATCCCGCCCACCGAGTAACCGCTGAACATGATAGCCACCAGCGTGCTGCGCAGTTTCTTCGGCGCGTATTCGCTCATCAGTGCTACCGCATTGGGCATTACGCCGCCAATGCCGAATCCGGCGATAAAACGACAGATGCCAAACTGGGTAGGGTCCGTGGAAAATCCACTCAGTACGGTGAATACACTGAACAGCGCGATTCCGCCGACAATGACGGGTTTACGACCGGTCCTGTCCGCGAGCGGGCCGAGGATCAGCGCACCAAACATCATGCCGAACAGCGCGGCACTACCCAGCGTGCCTGCCTGTACGGCAGTCAAACCCCATTCCTGCATCAGCGATGGCAACACCACGCCGTAGATCACCAGGTCGTAGCCGTCAAAAATAAGGATCAGCGTGGACCAGAACAGCACACGCCAGTGGAAGGGGTTGAAACGTGCCTCGTCTATCAATTGATTGATATCGATCTTTCGCATGGCATCTGACTCTTGTTGTTGTTTTTAGAAACCTGACCCTTTGCGGCGTGGAGCGACTGGCCGAGTGTCTCAGCCAGGAACACCTCCACGGGCCGGAAGGTTCATGCCGATAAGGCAAGCATCGGGTTCGTAGTCAGCAAGAGCAGGGCGCCTGCCTGTTCTGCGACGGTTATCTTGCGGTTTTGTGTCGTTCTCATCGTAAGGCTCTCTCGGAAGGTTCAGAACTCACGGCTTTGTCGTTCCATGCTCGATGATCAATGATTTTAGTCAGTATACTGATTATATGCATTGATCAAACTGATCCTTCAATCGACCCTGGAGACGAAGCGTGTCGTACATGCAGCCTTTGCCATCAATCACGTGCCAATGTGCCAAATTAGATCAGTACACTGACGAAATGATCGTTGCAGATGCCGTGTAGATTGTCAAAGTATTTGCTCGGGGGAGGGCTCTGAAAAGTCAACCGCAGGTCAGCCCGGAGCTAATCATTTGAGCCAGCTCAATACCCTGGGATAGGCGTTTGGCAATAGCCTTGCCAGCCAGAACATCGTGATTGATTTGTTGCCTGTGGGTATGCGGCGGTCGCCGAGGCGAATACCTTTTAGAATGTCGGCAGCACAATGTTGCGGCGAGGTGAGCAGCATCTATTGCGCGCTGACCGACACCTGTTCTTCCTCCCATCCCGCCAGCTTTACCCGCCGTCCGGCCTTTTCGATGTTGGTTTTGACCCCGCCAGGGTTGTACACAGACGGCATTCACTCCGCTGCCTGTTGCTGCTGATGCGAAGTTGACCTGGTTGCCGAAATTTCACTGACCTAGGCTGATGCTTCGTGAACTGTTACCTATGTGCTTGAACTGTTTTGTTACCTATGTGGGTGAGTCATACCCCTGGAAGATTTTCCAACTTGTTTGGAGGCCTTGCATAAACGGTAATTGGAGCCACCTCCAGCGCAATCGGGGCGTGCGTGCAGCCTGCCGCTCGGCCTGATGCTGGATGGCCGTAACTGGAATAGCCAGGGCCCCTACGAACGGATAGATGTCAAATGGCCACTTTTTAAGTATAAAGTCACTTCATTTGATATTCGACAGTGATAGTCCTTGATAGTGATGGGACTCTCATTGGCAACAGGATTTATTGGAGCTCAGGGATGGTTGCGGGAAAACGCAAAGTATTGATCAGTTGGGTAGGCGCCAACGATCTGAAAGCGGTGACCGATGGAGGATTGGGTCCCATTCTTTCGACGCTCACTGCTGGCGTCTTTGATGCTGTCGAACTTCTGTGCGCATATCCTGCCGAGCGTGTCGGGCCTTATCTTGGCTGGCTTAGCGAGCAAGTTGATATCCCGATCACGGCGCATGCCGAGCCGTTGTCCTCCCCCGTACATTTTGGTGAGATCTATCACGCAGCCCATCGGCATTTGCAGCAGTTGGTGGAAGGGGGAGTACAGCTTTCCATCTTGCTGACTGCAGGAACACCTGCCATGCAGGCTGTATGGATTCTCCTGGGCAAGACCCGTTATCCGGCGATTTTCTATCAATCCTCGTTGGAGCAAGGTGTCCAGCAGGTTGATATCCCCTTCGAAATCGCTGCCGAGTATGTTCCGGCAGCCAACGCTATCAGCAGCACTCAGTTGACGAAACTGTCCGGGCAGCGAGTGCCTGTTGATGCGGCGTTTGACAGCATCATTGCGCAAAGTGGTCGCATGCTGGCCCTCAAGGCACAAGCCCACGTGCTGGCTGAAAAAAGCGTGCCGGTCCTTATCTACGGTGAAACCGGTACCGGCAAGGAGTTGTTCGCCAGGGCCATTCATAACGCGGGGCCGCGCGCCGCGCAGCCGTTCATCACCGTCAACTGTGGTGCCATTCCCCCTGAGCTGGTTGATTCGGTGCTCTTCGGCCATAAAAAGGGTGCGTTTACCGGAGCGATCGCAGAGCGGCTTGGGGTGTTTGAGCAGGCGCATGGCGGGACACTGTTTCTTGATGAGTTCGGTGAGCTGACATTGGCTGTGCAGGTGCGTCTGTTGCGCGTACTGCAAGAGGGCACATTCACACCAGTAGGCGCCAGCCGTGAAGTGCAGGTGGATGTGCGCCTGATTACAGCCACTCACCGCAACCTGATGGCAGACGTAGCACAGGGCAGTTTTCGTGAGGACCTCTTTTATCGCGTCGCCGTAGGTGTCCTGCATCTGCCGGCGCTGCGAGAGCGGGACGGTGATCTGCTGCTGCTTACCGATGCGCTGCTGGCCGGTATCGGCAGCCAGGATCCCAGCCTCAAGGATAAGAAAGTTTCTCTCGAGGCCAAGGAGCTCATCCGACGACACCCGTGGCGCGGCAATGTCAGGGAGTTGCACGCCACATTGCTGCGCGCTGCGCTCTGGTGCCAGGGCTCGTTGATTACCAAGGGCGACATTGATCAGGCGTTGTTCAAACTGCCAGTTCAGGAGGCAGATCTGATGTCGATCGATGTCTCCCAAGGCGTTGACATAAACAACATCATTTCCAAAGTCGTGACCCATTACGTGCGTGGCGCACTGGCGGCAACTGGCCAGAACAAAACCCGAGCCGCCACGCTTTTGGGTTTGAACAGCCAGCAAACCCTGACTAAGTGGATAGAGAAGCACGGTGTCGAATAACACCCAGCGGTAAGAAACGTTACTTGAGAGTAATGAATATTACTTTTTTGTCGGCTTCTATTATTGGATTTTTATCATAACTTATTGTTTTTAAACAATAAATTAATTTGGCATGAAACTCGCTATAACCAGGACGTACCTAACTGTTTACCAAGGAATCCGTTGAAATGTCAGAACTCAAAAAATTCCAGATCCAAACTGCCCGCCCGCTGCCTGTGATTGTGCTGGCGGATACCAGCGGCAGCATGTTGGAGGGCGGCAAGATTGAGGCGTTGAACAAGGCGCTTCAGGACATGATCGCCACCTTTGCCGGTGAAAGCCGCCTGAGGGCCGAAATCCAAGTCAGCGTGATCACCTTTGGTGGCCGCAGCGCGGAGTTGAATCTGCCCTTGACCCCGGCACATCAAATCCAGAGTTTCAGCCAACTCACGGCTGAAGGCAGCACGCCGCTGGGAGGCGCGTTGCGTCTTGCCAGCCAACTGATCGAAGACAAAGACACAGTACCGTCCCGCGCCTACAAACCGGTGATTGTGCTGGTCTCCGACGGTTACCCCAATGACGAGTGGCAGGTACCTTTTGCGCAATTGCAAAATGGAGAGCGCTCCTCCAAGGCCACGCGCTTTGCCATGGGCATCGGTGCTGATGCCGACGTGAGCATGCTGGCCGACTTCGCCAATGACCCGGAAGCGCCGCTCTTTCAATCATCCGAGGCGCGCGATATCCATCGCTTCTTCCGCGCCGTGACCATGAGTGTCAGCGCGCGTAGTCAATCGGCTACCCCCAATCAGCCACTCCCGTTGGAGTTGCCTCCTGCCGACGATCAAGACTGGGAGTTCTGATGCGCCTGGCGGCATCGGGTGCGAAGGTCATCGGGCCGGGGCACCAGCAGGAAGGGTTAGCCAATCAGGACTCCATCGGCGTCTATGGTGTGCGCCAGGGATGGTGTATCGCCGTCTGCGATGGCCTAGGCAGTCGGCGTCTGAGCCACATTGGCTCCAGCATAGCCGTGCGACTGGTCAAGCAGCAGGTCAGGCAGGCCTTCGCCGCGTCCGCAGAAAAACTGGGCCAGGCAATACGCCTGTCCTGGCTTGAGTACTTCGGCACTCGCTATCGCGATTACGAAACCACCTGCTTGTGGGCGCGAGTCGATGCGCGTGGCCGGGGGCAGGCCGGGCAGGTAGGGGATGGGCTGGTGCTGCTCAAGAGCCGAGGTGCTTTTCGGGTGGTCAGTGCGACGCGCCAGGGGTTCGGCAACCAGACCAACACCCTGGCCCTGGCGGGCGAGGGGATTTGGGAAACCTGTGACTTCGAGCTGGTACTTCCCGGAGATGGGGTACTGCTGATGACTGACGGCATCAGCGACGACCTGATCCCTGAGCAGTTGGAGCCCTTTTTCGATGTGATTTACCGCCGCCTTGCCCGCAGCAACAAGCGCCGCATGCGCACCTGGCTGGAGCGAGAAATGTACGCCTGGTCTACGCCACTTCATGGTGATGACAAGAGTATCGCCGGTATTTTTCGAACGGATTAAAAACAATGACCGCTACGCAGCGCAGTACCAGGCAAGTCCTGGATGAAAAAGGCACTCGCTACGAGTTGTTGAGCGAGATGAGCCGTGGCGGGCAGGGTGTCGTGTATCGCACACACTTGCCCAATGTCTTGGTCAAGGGCTTTATCCACAAAGACCTCGATGCCAAGCAGCGCTGGCATCAACATATTGCCTGGCTGATCCGCCAGGATCTCAGCGGCCTGAAGTTGGCGCGACCGCTGGCGCTGCTTGAGCCGCCGCGCTTCGGCTACGTCATGGAGTTGATGGACGGGCTGGTTCCACTGCAAAGCCTATTGGACAGTTTTGTTGCCGCTGAGCACGATGCCGCCAGTGATTACTTGGCACAAGGCGGTTTGCGTCGGCGTATCCGCATTCTTTGCCAATTGGCGAGAACCCTGAACCAGTTGCATGGGCGCGGGCTGCTGTACGGTGACTTGTCCCCGGCCAACATTTTTGTGTCGGATGATCCGGGGTTTGCCGAAACCTGGCTGATCGACTGCGACAACATCAGTCTGCAAGCACACAGCGGCCTGACCCTGCACACCCCCGATTATGGCGCGCCAGAAGTCGTGCGTGGCGAGGCCTTGCTGTCGAGCCTGACTGACTGCTGGAGCTTTGCCGTCATCGCCTATCGGTTGTTGACCCACAACCATCCGTTCAAGGGTGAGCTGGTCGAGCAGGGTGAGCCGGAGGAAGAAGACGCGGCGCTGCGGGGGGAACATCCCTGGATCAATGATTTGGATAATCCCGAGAATGCCTGCTTTGCCAACCTGCCGATGCAACTGGCCGAACACAGCCGTTTGCCCGCGCTTTTCAGTCGTTGCTTCGAGCAGGGCAAGCACGATGCAACCGCCCGTCCGGGCATTGCCGAATGGTTGGAAGCCCTGACCGAGATCGACGAACGCATCATTGATTGCGCCGAATGTACCGCAACCTCGTTGATGCCCGGCGCGGGTGCAGACCTTGCGGACATGAACTGTTTTTTCTGCGATGCCCCGGTCGACGCCAACGTCGTGTTGTTCGAGGAGTTCATCTTCCTGCCGCAGGAAGAAAAGGACGCAGAATTTCCCGAACTGCCAGACAACCGCATCGCAACCGGCCGCCGCGTGTACTTGCAACAGGGTACAACCCAGGAGCTCAAGCGGCTGATGCCCTCGTTCAGCTACGACCGTTGGCCCACGGACCATGTGCGCATCGAATACACCGACAAGGGGTTGGGCATTCAGCCGCTGCCAGACAGCGCGTTGTACCTGCAACGGGACGGCGATCCCAAGCTGCTGGAGAAATTCCAGGGACTCAAGGAAGCACTGCGCGGCAAACATGACACGCCGTATCAGCTGCATATCGGTTCGCCCGAGAAATCCCATGTTATCTGGCAATTCCAGTGGTGATGACCGATGAACCTTCAAGAATTTCCTTTGTTTTCAGCGGATGTTCTGAGCCTTGTAACAGCTGAAGAAACGTCGGCTTTCAGTATCAATGAGGCGGTCCTCGTCCAGCGCTACCAGGATGATTGGATGGTGGTGCAGGGCGACGAGCGTGTCGTGGTGACATGCAATCCGTCGCAAAGCACCTTGTTCGGTCCGTTGGTGTTGCGTGACCAGGTGCGCTGGATGCTGACGGCGCGCAAAAAAGCGCAATTGCAGGTGCAGTACTGCGCACCCGCAGAAGTTTCACCCATGAACCTTGAGTTCAGGGTCGACGCACTGATTGCCGACAGCCTGTATACCCATCAGGAAATCAGTCAGAACAGTGTTGAACAGGCCTGTCAGTGGATGGAGGAGCAGTTTGTCGTCCAGGGTCCACCCGAAGGTGACTGGCTGGCCCTTTCGCGATTCAACAACACCGCTGCTCAGGGACATTTTCAGCTGTTGGGCAATGGTTGGCGCGCGGATATCGAGCGAACCGCCGAAGGAGCGCTGCTGGTAAAGCGTATTGCTCGTCATGTGCGGCGCAGTGATTCGTTTTCGTTGCTGGTGGGTAATTTTGCCTTCTGTGACTCGTCGGTAGCCGCCATGTTGAACAACCCCTCCCAGCAAGCTGCACTCAGCGCCATGCTGCGCGATAGTGCCGGCTACCTTGAGTTGTGGAACCTGTACAACGACAAGGAGTGGCAGCGCGCGTTGCAAGAGGCCCAGACCCTGAAAGCGTTGCGGTTCATCCGCAGTGAAGGGTTCCAGAATGGCCGGGAAAATGCCTGGCGGTTGTGGCCCAAATGCCAAGAGGCCTACCGGTTGTTCTGCGAGCGCTACAAGGGCCTGGAGTTGGCCCGTGATGCGCAGTTCGACCTGGGCGAAACGCCGCCGGACTGGTCGGAAGAGTTGAGCAATGAAGAGCCGATCGCATCATTCTCCGCGACGCCCCGTGGACGGGTTCGCTTTGAGTCTGACAGCCTGGTATTCACCCCGGTTTCTGATCATAACGACGTAAAGCCAAGGCATCCCGAGGGCTGGCTTTACCTGTCTGTCGCGGGTAACCGCACCGTCGGAAAACGGCGCCTGGCCGCCAAGCAGTCCATTGATTCCGGCAGGCGCCTGCCGTCACTCAAGTGGTTGCTCGAAGGCTTGGCAATGCCAGCAGAGCGGCGCCGGACGCTCAAAAGCCTGACGCCCTACGCCAAGGAGACGTTCAAGGGTGGAAAGCCCACCGACAAACAGATTGAGGCGCTGGACAAGGCACTCAATACGCCGGACCTGGCGATCATCATCGGCCCTCCCGGTACCGGTAAGACCCAGGTTATTGCGGCATTGCAGCGCAGGTTGGCGGAAGAGGCCCGTGAGCAGAATATTGCCGGACAAGTGCTCATCAGCAGCTTCCAGCATGACGCAGTGGACAACGCCCTGGAGCGCAGCGACGTGTTCAAGCTGCCGGCCACGAGGATCGGCGGCAAGCGTCGAAATGATGAAGAGGACAACCGCATCGATCCCTGGCTTGAACGCCAGGTAGACCATGTCCAGGGAAAAATTGCCGAGGAGTATGAGCGGCATCCTGAGCTGGAGCCCATCCGGCGCTTGTCGCAGGCGTTGGTGATGACCCGAATCTCGAGTTTTTCGCCTTCTGAGCGGGCTGAGGCTTTCAGGGACATGTTGGTGACTGCTCGGTCACTGGAACAACACGGCCTGTTCCTGCCCGCGAGCCTGGAGCAGGCGTTGCAGGACTACATCGCGGAGTTCAACCCGCTCACGGCAGGGCGCGGGGCTGACGCTATCGACACGGG
This sequence comes from Pseudomonas sp. GM55, assembly GCF_000282395.1. NCBI lineage: Bacteria > Pseudomonadati > Pseudomonadota > Gammaproteobacteria > Pseudomonadales > Pseudomonadaceae > Pseudomonas > Pseudomonas sp. GM55. Next base: position 12,430 of record NZ_AKJJ01000099.1, read on the forward strand.
TACTGTGCGTCGTATTCGCGCCCTGCGTGTGGAGCCAGGCGCCTTCGGCGATGACGGTTCCGATCGTGCATGGGACTTGCTCAGTTGGTTGAAGCGCCACGATGTAACGCTGAGTGATGCGGTGCGCGGGCTTCTGGAGGAAGCCTCTGATTGCAGGCAGGCATCGGATGATTTGTTGCAGCGCCTGGCCGAGGGCAGGAATACCTTGCTGGATCGCTTTCTGCCTGATTACCGGCCAGCGCAACTCAAGTATCAACTCGATACACAGGGCATCAGGTTGATTGACCAGCTTGAACGGCATCTGCATGACAAGGTCACTCAGCGCAAGCTCGGGGTGGCCTGGGTGCTGGAGCAACTGGCGGGCAGCTTGGAAATGGACCGTGCCGCCGCGATGGCCGCGGCGCAGGAGTACTCCATGGTGGTAGGAGCAACCTGTCAGCAGGCGGCCGGTCGCCAGATGGCCAGCCTCAAGGCAGTGGCAGACATGGACAGCATGGACATCGAGTTCGACACCGTCATCGTCGATGAAGCCGCGCGCGCTAATCCGTTGGACCTGTTCGTGCCCATGGCCATGGCCAAGCGTCGCATCGTGCTCGTCGGCGATGACCGGCAGTTGCCGCACATGCTGGAACCCGAGGTTGAGAGCCAGTTGCAGGAGGAACATGCACTTACGGCGCTGCAACTGGAAGCCTTCCGTTCCAGCCTGTTCGAACGGATGCGGCTGATGCTGCTGGACCTGGAAAAAAAGGATGGCATTCGCCGCGTCGTGATGCTCGACACACAGTTTCGCATGCACCCGGTGCTGGGGGATTTTGTCAGTGCGCAGTTCTACGAAGCGGAAGGATTCGAGAAGGTCAATACCACGCGAACGCCTGATGAGTTCGAGTTTGAGTCGGGCTTTATCCAGGCATTGCAGAATGAAGGCCAGCATTACGAAAACAAGGTCTGCCAGTGGATCGATGTTCCGGCCAGTGCCGGCCTGGCGAAAAGAGGCGGCGGTACCAGCCCTTTCCGTGAGGCGGAAGCCGAGCGTGTTGTCGAGGAGGTCAAGCGCTTGATGGTGGCTGGCGGTGAGGCGCTGTCGGTGGGTGTGATCACCTTCTACGCAGCACAACGTGACCTGATCATGGAAAAGCTGACCCAGGTGGAGATTGATGGCGTGCCCTTGATGGAGCGCAAGAGCGGGGGTATCGAGCCCCACGAGCGGTTCAAGTGGGCGAGGAAAGTCAGGCGCGATGGTTCGGTGGTACACGAAGAGCGACTGCGCGTCGGTTCGGTGGATGCCTTCCAGGGCAAGGAGTTCGATGTGGTTTTGTTGTCCTGTGTACGAACCGGTCCATCTGACAACCGAGGGCCGGCCGGGCGCGCGGAAGATAGCCAAGGCAAGACCCGGGAGACGTTGCTCAATGAGCGATATGGCTTCTTGCGGTTGCCCAACCGTATGAACGTGGCCATGAGTCGTCAGCGTCAAATGCTGATCTGCGTCGGTGATGCGGCGCTGGCTACCCATGCCGATGCACAGGAGGCGGTGCCTTCCCTGGCGGCGCTCCACCAATTATGTGGAGGTGCATATGGCAGCCTTCGGTGAGTCGGGTACCTACTTCAAATTCGGAGAAAAGCCCCATGGCAAGGCCAGCGCCGTGTTGTGGCCAGTGTGGGTGCATCGGGTGCTGTACCCCGAGGTCACTCGCGCGCGGTTGAACGTGTTTCAGCGTGCGGTACTGGGCCTGATAAGGGCAAAAGTCGTGCGGGTGGAAGTGATCGCCGAGCTGACTAACCTGCATGAAGACCTGATCAGGCTGATCCTCGCCCAAAGCATCAGCAATGGCTGGCTTGTCGCCAATGCGGACACCGTCACAAGCCAGGGCTTGCGTGTTCTGCAGGAAGAGGAGGACGCCAATGCCAATCTCAAGTCAGGGTACATCTTCCAGGATGCGCTTAGCGGTGAACTATGGCCGCGCTTTGAGGCACAACTCTGTGACATCGTCCCCAGCGAAGCGCGCGGGCGGTTCCCGACCTTCGTCCTGAACAGAAAAACCGGCAGGTCGACCACGCCTTTTTTGCTCGAACCAAGTCAGAGGGTACTGCCGGCCTGCAACGCTGCATCGTTGATGAAAGCCTATCGGAACTACCGTGGCGACTACCGGGCAACGCTGCAGCTTTACGGTAAGGCCGACCTGCCTGAGCAGATCAAATTGCAAGGGCTGGAGCGCCAGGACGCCCAGCCCCGGCTCGCCCATGTGCTCGTGTGGATTACGGCTGACCTGGACGGCGGGCAACCGTGGTCAGTCAGGGACCCTTTTGATCTGCGCGATCAGGCCTGGTGGATGAATAGTCGCTTGTTGCCGGTTGTGAAGGAAAACAAGGCACTGCTCAAGCATTTGTCCGGGTTAATCGACGCGCCCCGTGGCAAAGACCAGACGGTTGAGGAGTGGCTTTCCGATCTGCAAAAGCAGACTGATCTTCGGGTATTGGTCGAATTTCCCTGGGCTGAACGTCAGCCCGATATCAAGCGCTACCTGTCTGCGCTGTTGTCGCGGCAGGAGAAGCTGGCGCAGGGCGATACGGCCGAAAATGAGCTTGAAGCGGCGCTGACCGAGTGCCAGAAGCTGCTGGAGGTGCTGATGCAATGGCTGATCAGCACGTTCCCGGTTGAGCCTGCCTTGATGCCCAGAGGAGAGCAGCGCTCCGCCTATCACTTGAACCGAAAAATATTGATGTCGTTCCAGATACCCGCATTCAACGCCGAGGTAGTCGGGCAGTTGTCCCGGCAAAAACTGGATCAGGTGATCATGGCGTGCAGCAGTCCCAGCAGCTCGCTCAAGGCGCTGCTTTTTGCCGCCGGGTGGGGTGTGTGCAGCCATGGTCATCATCCCCTCAAGACGCTGACCGAGGAACAGTTGCAACTGGAACAGCTCCTGGAGCTTGCCACCCTGCGTAACCAGGGCAGCCATGCCCACAGCAAATTTACCGGCAAGAAAGTAACCCCCGTGACACTGCCGATGGCCCAGCAACACATTCAATACGCCCTGGGCTTTACCGATCGTTTCAAGGAATGGATGTAATGGCCAAAAATAACCGCAACGCCTCCTACAACGCCCCGATGGGCGGCGCACAAATACCTGCCAAGACCGCCAATCGAGCGCAACTGGAGAAGCTGGTGACGGCGTGGAGCGCCTCTTTCGAGAACGCTTCGAAGGTGTATCCCGGTGGGCATGTGGCCCTGGATATTCAGGTGGATGAAGCCTTTCTGCGCAAGCTGATCACCCACGTCGGCGATGATGACAGCAAAGCATTTTCTGCCTGGATCGAGCGCTTCGCCCTGGTGTGCAAGGAGCTTGGCAAGCGTGCAGACACGCTGCACGAGGAGTATGAGGAGCGCTGGGAGCAGGCCAGCCAGGCGGGCCTGGCCTGCGAAGCCCGTGCACAGCAGTTGGATGAACGCCAGGCGGGACTTGAGGTACAGCACGAGACGCAGGCCCTTCGCGAGGCTGAGCTTGAGCGAGTGCAAAAGCTGCAGGCGCAAACCGATGGCGAACTGGTAAGGCGGGAGCGTGAGGTCAAGCTGCGTGAGGTCAACGCCGAGGCAGGGTTTGTCGAGCAGAACCGCCAGGCACTGGTGGTCCTTCAAGAGCGCCAGCGTTTATTGGGCGAGCAGCATGACAGCGAGCTTGGGTTGCTTCAGGAAGAAAAACAGACCCTGACCCAGGAATTGCGTCAGCTCGCCAGGCAGCTCGCTGAGGTCAAATTCCGCTGCACTGAAGCCGAGGCAGCCCGCGCCGATGTGCTGGATACGCGTGAAGATGAGCTTGTGCAGCGCGAGCAGCAGTTGGAGGAGCGCACACGGCGCCTGGAGCGGGAGTGGGCCGCGGTCAAGGAAGCCAAGGGGACTCAGCAGGAGCAGATTGCCCACGAGATGGCGCAGGAGCGTGAAGCCTATGCACGTGAGCTGGAACGCGTGGAACTGCGTGAGCGCAAGGCATGGGCAATGGCGGACAAACGCGCGGAGGAGCTGTCCCAGTTGCAGTTGTTGAAAGCTCAGCTGGGGGACCAGTCGGGAACGGCCCTGCTCGACGAATTGAGTGCACTGCGTGAAGACAACCAGGTACTGCGTACCAGGCTTGAACAATCCGACGCGGCAGAACTGCAGGACGATAATGATGATTTACGCCAGCAGGTGGCGGACCGGGACAAGCAGATTTCCGACATCCTGCCCTTGTACGAACAGGCCAAGCGCGAAGTCAGCATGACGCGTATCGCTGCTACTGACCTGGAGTCGAGCGAGCGGCAAAGACGAGTGCTGGAGGTTCATAAAACGGTTCTGGACGCCAAGATCAGTGACCTGGCAACCACCGTTGAACAACTGACGAACGCGCAGAAAACCCAGACGCCATTCCCGGCCATGTCCTTGATGGACTCCCACAAGGACTACCGTGCTGGCGCTGAGTTGGAGGACGTGCCGAGCCTCGGGCAGATCGCGGTTGAACTGCAGCACCGTATTGCCACGGCCGAAGCCAGGGTTCAACTGTTCTACCCGATCGAAGATATCCAGGTACTGCTGGGCGGCTTGGCCATGAGTCAGTTGCATGTGTTCCAGGGTATCAGCGGTACGGGCAAGACCAGCCTGGCCAAGGCTTTCGCAAAAGCCATGGGCGGCTTCTGCACGGATATTGCGGTACAAGCGGGCTGGCGTGACCGGGACGACTTGCTGGGCCACTACAATGCCTTTGAGCGGCGCTTCTATGAGAAGGATTGCCTGCAGGCGTTGTACAAGGCGCAGACTCCACGCTGGCAGGACACCTGCAACGTGGTGCTGCTGGACGAAATGAACCTGTCGAGGCCCGAGCAGTATTTTTCCGAGTTCCTTTCGGCGCTGGAGAAGAACGATCCCAAGGAACGCCTCATCAGCCTTTCGGAAACCGAGCTGCCGGGTGCGCCGCTCAACCTCAAGAATGGCCGGGAAATCCTGTTGCCGGACAATATTTGGTTTATCGGCACCGCCAACCATGATGAATCCACCAGCGAGTTGGCCGACAAGACCTACGACCGTGCCCACGTGATGACGCTGCCCAAGCAGGATGCGCGGTTTGTCATCCAGCCTTACGAGAAGAAGCGGTATTCATTCCAATCGTTGCAGAAAGCCTTCAACCAGGTGTGCGTGCTCCACGAAGGGCATGTCAAGGAGCTGATCGACAGACTGACGGCCGACGCGTTCACCCAGCAACTGGCCAGCCATTTTGACATTGGCTGGGGCAACCGCTTCGAGAAACAGGCACTGCGGTTTATCCCGGTCATGCTGGCGACCGGGGCGAATGAAGGCCAAGCCCTCGACCATCTGCTATCCACCCGTGTGATGCGCAAGGGCAAGGTGACGGGCCGTTATGACGTTGGCACCACCGATGTCACGGAGTTGATGGGCGCGCTGGAAAGCTTCTGGACCAAGGCAAACCTCAAAGGTGACCCTTCCAAATCCCAGGCGCTGCTGGTGGCAGACATCAAGCGCCGGGAGGGGCATCGTTGAGCTGGTTTGACCGACTGCTGGGCGAGTCCTTGGCCACGCTGCCTGCGCTGGTCGATCCCGGGCGCTTCTGCAGGACCGGCAAGCCCGGCGTGACGTTCAACGGCCACACCCAGCTCCTGCAAGGCATCCTGGTGTCAGATGGCAGCGACCGCTGCCAGTTGGACGATGAGGTGCATGGCTTCGTGCCGCCGAAGGCATCCTTGTCCCCCAAGGCCGAGCTGTTTGCCTGTGCGCTTGAGTCCCTTGATGCAAATATTTCGCGGGGGGCAACCTTGACGTCGCCGTTGATGCCGGCCGAGGTGATCAATGTGCAAAGCCATCTGTTGCCGTTCGAGGTGCTGCTGCTGGAGGTGATCAACAAGGGGCACTTGCACCAGGTATCACTGCGCCCCCGCCTGGATCTTCACTACGAAGATGAGGTCACGGACGTAGCCCGAGCCAAGCGGATGGCAAAAGGTGCGTTGGTGCACCTGGCGTCCCACTCGGAGTGCTGGCAGCGCCAGACCTTGAGCGGTGTGATCCCAAGGAAGGTGTTGGCGCGCTTCAGCGAGGATGATTACAACACCTACGAAAACCGTGTGTATGCGCGTCTGCTGGACGGTATCGAGCGGCATCTCAGGCGACGCATCGCTACGCTGGAGCAGCTCCAGGGTACCTTGAGCCAGGCGCTGGAATTCTATGGGGCCGATGGTCTTGATCATCGCCTGAGCAATGCCATTTGTGAGCTTTGGGGGAAAACCTTCAGTAACGAGGAGATGACCAGCAAGGCTTCGCAGTTGCTGGACGAAACCCTGCGGCAATTGGCGTCCGCATCCAAGGCGGTGGCCGGGCTGAAGCAGACCGGGTTGTACCCGCTGGTGCCTCGGTCGGCGCAAGTCAGCGGTGGTCTGCACTTGACCAACATCCTCAGCCACGACGCGCATTATCGTCATGTGGCGGTCTTGTGGGAGGCCCTGCGCAAGGTACAGGGTAGTGCAGGAAAAACACCCCAGGAGCGCCATCAGCAAAATCGCCAATTAGCGAGTGCTTATTCGCGCTATGCGGGCCTGATGTTGCGCCATGCCCTGGAGCCTTACCTGCAAGGCAAGGATGAGGCGCAGTGGGCGGGGCGCACCCTGAGCCTGCGCCCCTCGGGCCTGGAGTGGGAGCTATCGAGTTCCATTCGGGGGGCTGACGCCAAGGTGTTACTGACGGTGGTGCCCTGGTTCAGCTTTACCGATAGGCCAGGCGATGCCCATGGCCATCCCCAACGGGTAATTGCCTGGCCCGCATTGGACCAGGTCAGCAATGAGGCCGCGCTCGACGCGGGTTGGATAGCACTTTCTCCATTTGATCTTTACGGCGTAGAGCGCTTTGGTCATCTGGTTGATTCGATTCTCTGGCAACCGGTGCTGCAGGCGTATGGCAAACCGATTACCAAGGTGCCGAGCACCGTGATGCACGGGGCGGGTGAGCCGGTGAGCGCCATCAGCCTGGAGCCGGGTGCAGCTCGCATGGTGGTGCGCGAGGTGCTGCCGGATAAACGCCTGGCGCAGTTGCAACAGGCGTTGAGTGCGGCGAACGCCAGCCCGCAGGCCGAGGCCCTATTGCTGCGCCAACTGGAGCTTGTCGCTTTGCAGGCCTGCCCCGTCTGTGAGGAGCCCGTCAGCCTGGTATTCCAGCAGCCGGCGGGCTTCAAGGCCAACTGTGGCCGCTGCACAATCGAGCGTTATCTGCGTCACCAGGCGCGTCACTGGGAGTACGAGCAGAAACTGGGTGGGGAAGTCGATTTCCGCAAGGTCGGGCGCAGGGCGTTAAACATCCAGGGAGCGCGGCTTCCTTGACTCTATTTTGATCTTCATACGTATAAGGCAATTCAGGCATGGATCTGCAAGGTCATCTACTTTACATCGACATCACCCAGATATGCGGCATCGGCTGTGCATTCTGCATGTATGCGGACAAGCACAAGACAGGCATTGGCATGGAGCTTTCGACGCTCGCCCGCGAAAACCTGGCGGCCCTGATAAATGCCCCTGAGGTCAAGCGCATCTCCATCAGCGGGGAAGGCGAGCCTCTCAATAACACCAAGGTATTCCACGAAATCCTTCAACTTTCCAACGGCGGGAAGGCGTTCGAGTTCATCACCAGCGGGTTCTTCCCCCATGACAAAATGCTCGACTTTTATGACACCACCAACCAGATCGTGTTGAGCAACGGCGACACCTGCAACATCCGCTTGAGCGCCGACAGCCACCACATCGAGAAAGTGAAGTGGCGCGCCCACGGTCTCAGTCTGGACTACCTGCGCACTCGTCGCCCGGCCGGGCTGAGCTTTTCGTTTCGCTCCATCGATACGGACCGGGAATTCACCCGTGACTTCCTGGTCACCGAATTGGCACGCTGGGGTATTCACGCATCCATCGAACCCTGCAATGCGCTGGAGGATGTGCTGAAGGTAGGCGGCGATTCATTCGGCATCGACTACAAGAACCTCGTCCACCCCGCATCAGGCACACCTGCGGGCTATCTGGACCTGTTTGACTACATCCAGGCCATCGAGACCAAGGTCAACAAGCGCTTTACCTTTGGCAGCCTGAACAAGCCGCCACTTGCCAATGGAATGGACCTGACGGTGAAGCCCAACGGTGATCTGTACCTCTACGGCATCGAGAATCAGCGTCTGGGCAACATCCATTTTGATCGCGTGCGCTGGGAGCACCTGGCCACCCATATCCGCGAGACCCCCTTGGCACGGGCGTTGTATACCCAGCCGCTGACGGACCTGCTGGCCCGGTTTGACGACCGCGAGCTGGTGCAGTCGATCGTGGCGAAAGCGAACAATCCTTACTGGCTGGTCAAGGAGTTGGTGAACCACGACGGCCTGCTTGAACAGATGGTGTGCGCATGATCGACTCCCACAGCCATACCTTCTATTCGAAACATGCGATTGGCACGGTCGATGAGCTTGTCCGGGCGTCGATCACGGCCGGTGTACAGGTCCTGACCATCACCGACCACGCGCCTTTTCCGGTGGATTCTGACAACCGCCTGCTGGAGTCCGAACTCGACAGTTACTTTGCCGATATCGAACGGGCGCAGCGGGCGTATCAGGGAGAAATCAAGATCCTGCGTGGCCTTGAGTTCGACTATATGCCGGACTCCGATGTCTACAACCGTGCCTTGCTGGCCCGCCACGAGTTGGACTTCGTCATCGGCTCCATCCACTACGTCGAAGTACCCGGCGAGCCCATGGTGAAGGTGTGGGAACTGCCGCGGCTGGCCGCAAAAAACTTCCTGGATCGTTATTTCGCTGATCTGCAGGCCCTGCTGGAAAGTGGCCTGTTTGATGCCGTGGGACATGCTGACACCCTGTTGCGAGGTGTCCACGAAGAGGTCATCCTGCGCCGTTTCGAGCCCTTGCTGCCGTTGTTCGCGCGCAACGGCGTCGCGTATGAGCTGAACGCTTCTGGCATTCGCAAATCGAGCCTGGACGTGGAATCGGGGCGTGAGGTGCATGGGCTCTGGTCCTACCCGTCGCGCACCTTGTTGCCGCAACTGATCGAGCATCATGCGGCATTCACCGTCGGCTCTGATACCCATGACCCGCGAGATGCCGGCGCAGGAATCAGTGAATTGCTCGAAACGCTGCAACCACTTGGCTTGCAGAACATCTGCTATTACGAGCGTCGCCGCAGAGTTGATGTCCCTCTGGGAACTTTGGCCGCAACCGTGACCGCTACCGATGGATTGATTCAACCGTGAACATGACCATGACCGAAGCTCCGCCCCCGATCTGTTGGCGCGAAATTGCAAACGCCCCCGTAGAAACCCAGTTGGATGAGTTTGAACAGGCCCTGGCACCGATCCGCCCCGAGGATGTGAAGCTGGGGTTTCGCGCATTCGCCGCTGACCTGCTGTCGCGCGAGCTGATCAGCATGCCCCGGTATGCCTCGGTCTTCGGCGGCCATGCCTTGTACTGCTTGACGCCGGATGGCGCGGGTTCGTTCCGCGACATGGCTACCGATGCTGATGCCTCGGCGCTGGTGGCGATTTACAGCCGCGCGAAATATGGAAGCATTCAGGATATTCGCCACCTGGCCCGGTTGGTCATCGAGTACTGGTGCGCGCAATTGGACGAACCTGAATCCCATTGGGCTCGGCTGTTTCGCACAGCCAAGGCCGGTGGTGACAACGTGGTGATGATGACCACCGGTTGGCGCAATGTACCGTCCACGGCGAACGTGCTCTATGAGATCGTGGTCAGCGAGATCAACGTCAAGCTGGCACATATGAACTTGCCCACGATCATCAACGTCAAGCTGCCGCGGATCGCGCCGCCTTGCGAGAACTACGCCAGCCTGAGCACCGAAGAGCGCGAGCGCGTTAATCGGGTGCAGGATCATGTCATTCCCGCCGAGAACTTCTACCGCTGGAGCGGGGTGCATGTGATCTTTGGCGACGATGTGCTGGTCACCGGTTCGACGGCGGACAAGGTGCTCTACGAGTCCATACTCAACGGTGCGAAGTCGTTCCAGTCGATTTACCCGGTGGCCATTGACCCAGGGGTGGCGCTTGCCGATGCCACAGTCGAGGAGCGGCTGAACAAGGTCGTGATCACGCACCGGCTCGACGACACCCTCGCTGCGCTGCTGTCCGAGCCGGATTACCGGCCGATCCTGCGCACGCTACGCCTGGTGTTTTCCAAGGACAACAGCGCCGGCCTCGCGGCGTTCCTGCCACGGGTGCCTGCCAAGAATTGGTTGCATCTGTATAAGGCTGCGCTGGGCAATGAATTCCTCGATCAGCCTGAGTGCGCCCCATCCTTGGCCATACTCAAGCGCCATCTCGTCGACGCCGGTTTACTGCGCCCCGATGGCATGGCGGTCTGGGATTGAGCGGCAGCGAGGGTGGGGACGTCCGTTATGTGAGTTATTGGGAAACGGCCCATGAGCATTCGATGCCGCCTTATATAGCGTTGGCGCTGGTTTCGACCCAGAGGGCCCTGGGCGAGAAATTCCTGCTGCTGACCCCGCGTACAGTCCCAGACTTCATTGACGCGAGCATCCTTGGCAAAGACTGGGGGTTTGAACCCCTGGCCTTCAACTTGGCAGAGGGCATCGAGGCGATCATTGCCAAGAGCGATCTAATACGCATGGCGTTCGTTCACCGACATGGCGGTGCCTGGGTGGACGCGGACAGTATTTTTTTGCGTGATCCGACGAGCCTGCTGTTTCCAACAGGACTGAGCAGCAAGCTGCACTGGTATAGCGAATGCATCTTCGCGTCCAGGGCGGGTAATAAGTTGCTTGCCCAGGCACTGGAAGCCGGGCTGGCTGGCGGAGTGCACGCCTGGGGCAACCCTGGGGGTATCAAGGACATTGTGGCGCGAAGGCCCGGCGAGTTGGTGCTGATCCCTCCCAGCGTTGTCGACCCCGGCTACCGCCCGCTATACAACTTCGGCAGTTGTGACGTGATGCGCCGGGTCAGTTGCAGACTTTCTCGCAGAAGGCTCGTTGATGGCCAAGCTGTTCCTGCACATCGAACCTGACCCGACGTATTGGCTTGGCGAGACGTCTCGACTGATCGCGTGGTGTGAGCGATGACCCCCATGGGCATAGTTCTACGTCAGTGTCACTGCGTTTGCAGGAAGATGAACACGGCAGTCTTGTATGCCATCCAGGTCCAAAGCTTCAGCAATCACTTCGTGAGTGCTCGGGGTTTGCCTGTGGGGGGAACCGTGGGCGATGTATAACCATGCGGGCACGCGGCGTGGCGAGTGGTCGAACTCCAGTGCTATCCGCACCAGGTCGAACACTTCGATGGTCCTTCCACTCGGCGTCCAGGCGAGCGGCGCGGTCCGGTGATCGGGCCTGGTCACGACAAGGGGACGCTCGAGCAGCAGGTTGATTGTCCCAGGGTGACACCCGCCGACTTCAGGGAACCCCTGGCTGATAAGGGGCAGTTGGCGGGCGAGGGTGCCGGTCGCGACGCCCAGGCCTGGAACGATGCGTGCGTGGAGTGTGATCAGGCGGTCTGTTTCTGTTTCGGTCGACAATAGCCTGTCCAGGCCTGTGACCACCTCTTCGATGGAAAACGCGTTCATGTTCTTCTGCCCGGTACGGCGGTACTGCTGCACGTTTTGACAGCTGTAGACCACTATTGTTTTGGTTGAGGGGGGCGGTAACCAAGGATTATGTTCGTCTCCCATGTAGGGGTAGATGGCAACCAACCGGGTTTCCAGGCCGACGGCCATGTGCACGATCGCGGTATCGACACTGATCACTGCGTGTGCATGGCTTATGTAGCCTGCGGCGTCCTGGGGTGTGTCCAGGTCGTTGAGCGCGCGGACATTGTGCCGGGCGACGGTGGTTTCCAGGCGCTGTGCGTCTGCCCGGGAAACGGGGCTGCACAGGATCCCGACAGACTTCCCTGGGTAGGCATCGGCTACGGCGCGCAGCAGCATGACTGCCGTATTGAAGGACAGGCCCTTGTCCGGTCGGCTTGCATAGGTGTTGACCAGTATCTGCGGCGCATCAGCGGCGCCGTGAAACACGGTCGGGAGGGGGATAATGTACTGGCGCTCGACCGCCTTTGCGCCCAGGTCCAGCAGCACTCGCTCGAAGCGTTCGGGGAAACCCTGGCCTGCCGTTGCCGCGCCAAACTTGCGGTTGACACAGCGTAAGTCGTCATCCAGGGAATACACCCGTGACGGCCGCAGCCAATGTAGAAACATAATTTCTGCGGGCTGGACTCTGCCGACCAGATGAACCACCACATCCACAGGGCCCAGTTGACGCGCAATGTTGCGCAGTTGCGCAACCCTGGGGTTCGCACCGGTGACGATAACGCGGTCCACTCCGAAGTCCTGAGCATGCAGGGTCGCAAGCTCCGCCACCGTCAACACGGTTACCTGAGCATTCAACTTTCGAGCTTCGCGAAAGAAGAAGGACGAGACTATCGAGTCACCCAGCTTGGCATCCCATCTCGGGACCACGATGTGCAGCCGGCCGCTCAAGGGCGACGCTATCGGAGGCCGGTCTGCCAGTTGGCAAATCAAGAAACGCGCGATTGATTTTCGGATTTTCCGCAGGACTGACATGCAGGAACAACTAATGCCACAGATCGGCGATGCCAGTGATGGATTCGGTGTAATAGCAAGCCCCTTTTTTGGGCTGCATGCAAGAGCTAACATCTTCTATCGGGCGAACGCTACGGGGCCACAAATGGTTGTTGGCCGAAGCAGAGTGGGAATACTCGCTTGATCCAGGTGCAGGCTTCCTCCGCGCCATCTCGAAGATTGTCCAGCTCATCGTCGCTGTCCTCGACGCGGCTTTCGAGTTGGCGAATGTCCTCTCGCAACTCTTCGCGCTCAGCGCTCGGGTCAATGCTGTTGTCGGCAATGCGCCGGGTGAGTTCGGCTGCAGCGCCAGGATCCAGCGCGGCATAGTGCAAAAGCTCGTCATCTTTCAAAGCGTTCACGGGGATGCTCATGACTATCTCCAGTCAGGCACCTGCCTCGCCGGCTGGCGTGATTCGTTGAAGTGGGGTATTTGTGTTCGGCCCGGTATGGCGCTGGAACAAGGAGGGGAAGGTGGAACGATTTACGAAAACGGCAATGACAATTCGATTCACCGGAACCAAATGGGCAAAACTCTTCAACTTCAAGTAGACGAATTCTGTTTGGAGATCGCAGATGCAGTTGATGCGTGGTCCGCTTCAGTTGCAGATGATCAGGATATTCAAGCGAGAATGGCGTCGCTGTTGAAGATTCACAACCAAGTACCATTTATAAACTACAACTGATCTATTTGCGGATCGACGCCAGTCTTGGTGAAGCCTTCAAGCTGCCGCGACTGCTTTTCGGTAACGACGATTTCAGGTCGCGACATGGTGGCGAAACGAGCGGACACTTCCGCGGGCGCAGCGGCGAGGTTGATCAGGAACGTCGACACCGTTTCCTGCCATTCCTCGAAGTCGTGGCGCTCACCCAGTCCCTGTCAGCCACAACACAGCAATCAGGCGCAGCCCTCCGTTACCGGAAGCGACAGGTGGAGATTCCAGGTTTCGGTGTTCAGCTATGCTTTCAGCACTTTGTTCAAGAAATGGATTTCACTATGAGCAGCGTAAGAAAGCCGACACAGCGAGAAATCTCCGATGCCTTGGAACTTAGCGAAAGCGAGGTCGCGTTGTACGTTGCAGGCGTAGAGGAAAAGGCTGATGGGGTGGGGCACTGGATCTTTTTCAGTGTATCAACGCCTAACGACATTCTGTTCTGGCTCAGGGTCGGTAACAACCTGACGCTTGAAACAGATGCGATAAGCATCCTCTGGACAAAACAATCACCGAGTATCGCTCGTTAGGTCTCCGGGGCGCGCGCCAGTTCGGCCAAACTCTGCTCGTGAAACGACCGCGATACCTTTTCTGGAATCTCATAGGGGGTCGTGACACGGCGAATCATGCGCGCAGCGGTATCGAACTCGGCGTTGATCAGGTTGATCAGCAGTCGCTGGTGAATGTCTTGTTGGTTGTTGATGCCGTGCTGTTGCATAACCCGCTTGAGGTCCGGCTTGAATATTCCGGCGACCTCAACCGTGAACTTCTCGATGCCCAGCACGGCGTTCCTGGCTGCTTCCTTCCCGCACTTCTTGCGCTGCTTGATGGCTTCCGCCGTCGGCTCCTGCTGTTCCTCGGCCATGGCCTGCCTCTTCAATTCCGTGGGCCGGTATATCCAGCCATGTCTGTCGTCGGCGCTGACGCACCTGGTTACTGATGCTTCTCATGCTGCCCTCTGCTGACTCCAGACACCCACGGCGTCGAACACCCGTGCGGCCTGCTCTTCAGTCAGCGAGATCTCGGCGGGGATGGCGATCCAGCCCGAAGCGACCCGATGATTCGGATTGCTCTCGGCGATCAAGTCTTTGTAGGTTTCCTCGATCACGTCTTCGAGGTGCGCGGCCAGATAGTTGCTTTGGGGAGCAACCTCTACTGATTTAGTGTAGCGGTGCCCTAATTGATCGCGACACTGTACGCTGAGATAGATCGTCCTGCGGTGAGCAAAGTCGCAGACAGCATCGGCGATACGCTGGCCGGGCGGTATGTTCTTGCAGTTCTTCCAGTTGATCATGCCCTGGCGGCCGCTGGGATCGATCTGCACCACACCGATGTGGTTGGTGCTGAGCAGCGCCCGGCAGGATCGCTCAATCCGGCCCCGCATGTTGTTGGGCTTTCGCTTGCTCATAGTGAATTCGCCATTTTGCGTAGCGCTTGGCGCTCGGCCCAATTCAAGCCTTTGGGTTTGCGCTTGAGGACCGTCTCAGGATCTATTTTCTGAGAGCGGGGAGGTGGCAGCGGCTTGCGCGGCGGGCTTTCAAGTTGGGCGATCTGCCCTCCAGTCGCCAAGTATTGGGCGACTCGTTCGTTGATTGATTCCGCGCTCAGTCGCTGCTGCTCAATGCCCGCGACACCCAGGACGCAGAGGCAAGGGTGCTCAACGAGGCCGCCGAGCGCACCCAAGAGCAGGCCTACCAAGGCGGTTCAAGATGCTCAACGCTTCATCGATCAAGCGACGGCTGATGCTGCTGCCGCTCGTGCTTCTGCTGACGGCGTGCAGCTCGCAGCTGACAACCTTGCCCGTCGACTCGCAGCCAGTGAGGCCAGCGGCAATTGCTGAGCACGCCAGAGCCAGGGGCTGACCTGTGAGCAAGCCTGCATTTCACTCGGCGAAAATTAAAATGCCGAACACGGATTGATCGTGTTGGCGGCGTGCCAGGGTTACGTGCGTGAAGTAACGCGGTAGCCGAGAAATTAACAGCTGGCTGATGCAGTCTAATCCTGCATCAGCACATGGCATTAATTTATTTTTCTAATATTCCCGGTGCATTTTTTTCCGCCCACTTCACAAATATTTTTGCCAACTCTGTACTCGCGTACTCTGAGTAATGACTGTATTCATCCCTAAACAAAGGCATGCCATTTTTTATAAATGAGCAGCCAAGAAAGTTACAAAATAATTCATTCTGATCGAAAAATTGTACGGTTGGGTGTTTGCTTGAAATCTCATCGGCTAACGGTTTGAAATCATTGAGTGCTGTTTCTCTAGCTTGTGGGCTAATGTCGCAAGACGCTGGTCCACTTTTAAGTGGGCGAGAAAAGCAGCCTTTTAGGTCATGGTTTGCTGTAATGTGAGGAACAAAAACTATGACTTTAATTCCATTGCTTTCCAGATAGGCTATGCGCTCTTCAATTGTTGTAATAGCTTTGCTGTCTGGTCGCGGATCGAGGCCATCAAGGATTGCATATTTTATTGTTTTGTCTTTTTCTATGATGCTGTTGATCAAAAGCTTCTGGTGGTAGGCCCGAGAACCAGAGCACGGAACTATGGTTGTTGGTGTGTTTTCATCGGATGGGTCTCCCATGTTTGGAGCGCAGGCACCGATGGAAAGAATGGTTTGATTTTTTATTTTGTCTTCCGCCGCAAGCCCAGGGAACAAATGGTTTGCGTAGCTGTTGCCTAACAAGAGCAGGGTTGGTTTTTCATCTCTATTTGTAATGCAAAACCACCAGCCATATGACTCGGCCTCTTTAAACTGGTATCGATTGATACATATATCATTTTTGGTGAATTTCCATATCGGCCCTACAAATTGGCTATTGAACTCTTCCGCGCCTTTGACTGCCTTGCGTTCAGGCAGTCCACCAAGATTGAAAGTTGCAAAACCCACGCCTCCGATGCTCGCCATCAGGATAACAAGAATAGGAGTTTTGAATTTACTTTGATTGTTTCGTAAAGGGCGCTCAAGAAAGCGATATGTCAGCCAAGCTAAAATGATAGCGGTGAACACGGCCGCAATTCTGATGTCTCGGGATGGTACATCGCCCTGAATGATGCGGGCGAATGCCAAAAGAGGCCAGTGCCACAGGTACAGCGGGAAGCTGATCAGGCCGACCCACACCATCAGTTTGTTGGAAAGTATCGAGCGATTTAGCCACGACCGTGAGCCGGCGGCGATGATCAACGCGGTACCGACCGTTGGAAAAATTGCGCGCCACCCGGGAAATTGGTCGTCCTTGGTGATGGTTGCCAGGCCGTAGGCAATGAGGCCCAGCCCGATAAAGGACAGGACGTTTCTGATTGTGTGGCCGTCCGCTACCGGAACCGGCTTGTGAATGATTGTGGCTAAAAAGCGGTCAGTTGCCTCAAAAGCTTTATCAAATACCGAGATTTTATAGAGCGACAGGTAGGCCAGCACGGAGCCGATCAACAGCTCCCAGCAACGAGTCTGAGGCATATAGAAAGTGAACGTAGGGTTTTCCCTGATGCTCTCCATGTTCAGGGCGAACGACGCGCCGAGCAACAGCACCGCGATAGTCAGCAGGTTGAACTGTTTTTTCCATGCGGCCCACATGATCACCGGCCAGAAGATGTAGTACTGCTCTTCAATGCCCAATGACCATAGATGCAGCAACGGCTTTATCTCGGCCGACGTATCGAAGTACCCGCTTTCGTTCCACAGAACCAGGTTGGATATAAAAGCAGAGCCGCCAGCAAGGTGTTTGCCGAGCTGCTGGAACTCATCGGGGAACAGTGTCAGCCAACCAAACGCGTAGCTGGCGATCATCACCGTCAGCAGGGCGGGAAAGATACGGTTGACGCGTCGGGCATAGAATTCAGGAATGCTGAATTTCCCGCGTGCCAGGCCTTCGAGCAGAATCGTCGTGATCAGGTAGCCGGAAATGACGAAGAAAATGTCTACGCCGATAAAGCCGCCAGTGACCCAAACTGGAAATGCATGGAAGCCGACAACGGACAGGACTGCGATTGCGCGCAGTCCATCGATATCCGGCCGGTATTTCGTGCTGTGGGTAGTTTGGGTCAATAGCGGGCTGGCCGGTTCGGCGAGAGACGTCATTGTTGGTTGTGCTCCACTTGTAATATCAGGCCTGTTCTGATGCGCGCGTATCCTACGCGGTACAAGTCCGTTACAAAAGGAGTGCAGATCTGGATGGCAGTTAATTTCGACGGAACGCCGAACGGGGGCGGGGCGCTGCGCGCGTTGTCGGCGATGTCGACTGATCCGCGCTGCTCGACCCAGTTCGAAAGCTCCAGTATGGCGGCTTCCAGGGCGAGTTGATTTTCGTGGAGTTTGTAAAGTAGGGAAGGGAGCAGATCTGAATCTGGCATCGCGAAATTCTCCGTGGAGATTTCAACCTGGCAGTGGTCAATCGTAAAGAGGGGTAGGGTACGGTCGGCAGGACGCCGGGGAGGGGGCAAAATGGCTCAGTGACTTTTCGAGTGACCTTGTAAAGCACGGTTGCGCACTGTTGGGCATCGTTGCAGCGAGCGCCTAGCGCAAAGCCTTGTGTTTGGCAGGCTCCAGCGATCTCTGCATGCATGGGGTGCCAGGGGGCGAGTGTTCGAATCACTCCGTCCTGACCATATTTTTCAATGACTTAGCCCAACCTGAAAAGATTCGGCTTTTTCATGTCTGAAAAATACCCCCACATATACCCCCCACCAGCCAGCGCACTACCTGGACCCCTCACTTCGTGTCGTTCATGCCAGTAGTGGCTCATCTTCCGCATCTCGTGAGGCTTTTTGCAGGTCTTGCTGCTTGTTCGCACGTTTGCGATTCGGCTCATCGTCTAAATGCCGCTGACCTGCTGTCAGCCCCAGCGCCCGCATAATTGTCACTGAATCAAATCAGTTTCTTCAGGCATGACTTCGTCCTTGCCGCTTTAGCGGCTGACTTTGAAGGGAGGGGGAGTAGTGTTACTTGAGGGGAGAGGCAGAGATTTTGGAGTAAGTGTCGATATCAGTTGTAGCAAGAAGGGAGCGGCCATCCTTGAATTTTGCGTAGAAGGTTATTTCCTTTTCTTTATCACATAGCAACCAGCCCGCAACTAGTCCAATCGGCCCTAAAAGCAATGCTCCAGCCAGGCTCCATCGAATAACACTTCCTTTCTTATTTACGACTTCTTCGGTTGCTGTTTCCAAGGCTACTAGTTTTGAAATGGATATCGTTAATTCGCGAGAAGGTTTTAATGCGGATTTTAGAGTGAACCTTCCGGATTGAAATTCGGCATCACCTGCCAGAAAGTCACCGGATATCACTGTAATTTTCGACATGGTGTTTCTCTTCTGATCATGTTTAGCCGGCTGATTACTGAGCTCCCAAGGCCCCTGTCAGTCAATCGACTTGCGACAAAAGGTGAGGCCGATGATCACTCCATTGATACCAGATCATGGGCATTCACTGCCATCCTCAAAGCGGAGCATGCCTTTGAGTGGGTGCTTGCTGAATTCGCATAGTGCGCAGCGCACACTCAGATGAGTGTGAAAGGTGCGACCGTTTCGGCCGAACGGGTCTGCCGGTTTGTTTTCTGTGGGCATGGGGCGTCCTATGCCGAGGCTTGCCCGGGCTGGCGTGATTCGAGTTTTTGGGCTATTGCTTGAATGCTTGGCATGAGTCCGGAAGACAGGGGACTACTAATGAAAACGCTGATAGTTGATCACTCTTGGACCAAAATCATGGAGCGAGATGAGTTCGCCAAGGTCGTGCTGGCGGCAAAGATTGAGCAGGTCGAAGAAATCGAAGCGGCCATTCGAGCGGTTGAAGGTGAAGAGGCAGCCCGCAATGTCCTGAATGATGGCTTGATAAAGCATGCATTAACGCGCTGCCTGGAAAACTTGCAGGGCTCTGCATCCGTCACGGAGCAGGACTTCTGGGTCTGTTACGAGTTTGCGACAACCGCTGCGAAGAAGGCAGAGCGATTCATTGACGAAGAGCTTTCGCACGTAGGGTCGTGATCGTATCTGCGAATGCACGCCTTGGAGTACGGCGCAGTAGTCGATGGCGAAACTACAACTGCTCCTATCCAACATCAATCCTGCGCAGCTCCATCACATCGAGGTAGATCGTCCAGCGGTGGGCAAAGTCGCAGATTGCGTCGGCGATGCGCTGACCGGGCGGTATGTTCTTGCAGTTCTTCCAGTTGATCATGCCCTGGCGACCGCTGGGATCGATGTTCACCACAGCGACGTGGTTCGTGCTGAGCACTGCCCGGCAGGATCGCTCTATCCGGGCGCGCATGTTGTTGGACTTGCGTTTTCTCATAGTGAACCGGAAGCGAAGAGGGCGGCGCAATGACTGATAAAATCAGCGTTAACAGCCAAGCTCACTGAGGCTCTCACGAAGCTGAACACCATGTTCCGGGACAAGAAATACGTCGTGGTCTCTCTGCGTCCGGGCAAGGACCGCACTCTCGACCAGAACGCCCTCTGGGTTGCCCTTTACCAGCGTGTTGCCGAAATGACGCAGATCGGCGACACCACCGATCTGCTGGGCGAGGTGATGGCATGAACCGGATTGATCGCTTCAAAATCAACGAAATCGGCCGGGACTTTGCGGTTGGTGATATCCATGGTTGCTTCTCCAGGTTGCAGGTCGCCCTGGATGCAGTTCGGTTCAGTCCTGATGTTGACCGGCTTTTCAGCGTCGGCGATCTAGTGGATCGCGGGCCGGAGTCGGAGCAGGTTGACTCATGGCTGGTCAAGCCATGGTTTCACGCCGTGCGCGGAAATCATGAGCAGATGGCAGTAGATGCCTACCGTACAGATCCTGAAGGTCGCATGAAGGTAATGCACCTCATCAACGGTGGTTCTTGGCTCTATGCGCGCTCGTCAGTTGAGCAAGCTTGGTATTCCGAGCTGTTGGCCGACTTGCCACTGGTGATCGAAGTGTGGACGCCAGCGGGCCTAATCGGGATCGTCCATGCCGACTGCCCATATGACCACTGGAATGAATTCGTATGGGCGATCGAGCAGGGAAGCCCCGTGGAAGCTGCTCACGTTGCAGCGATGGCCCAATGGTCGAGGAAGCGTATTTATGAAGAAAGCTCCCAAGTTGTTAGCGGGGTCAGGGCTGTTGTGGTTGGTCATACACCAGTGCGCCAGCCAGCAGTTCTCGGCAACGTCTACCACATCGACACTGGCGGCTGGATGGACGGCCACTTCACCCTGCTGAATCTGCATACCCTCCAGGCCTACCCGGCCATTGATCCGAAGCTCAGTTGGGATTGGGAGGAATAGTCATGAGTATTGCCCCAAAACCACGTAACCCGAAGAAGTGCGACAACCCAGTCTGTGCAACATCATTCGTCCCGTTTCGCATGGGGCAGGTTGTTTGCAGCCCGGCCTGTGGCCTTGCGTTTGAATTCAGCGGAAAAGGAACGACGTTGTTTGGTCATCGCGAGGAGGGCAGGCCCCCAACAGAGCTATCGATCATTCAACAACTCGGCGACCCCGCGCGTGATGAATTCCAGGTTTTCATCCAGTTTGGTCAGTGAGTTGCGGATTCTGGCTCCATCTTCAGCGGGCCCATGCAGCTGTTCAATCCAAACGGACAGATCTTCCACAGCCGCCGCTATGGCGAGTTGGTTTTCGTTGAGTTTGTAGATCAGGGAAGGGACGAGGTCGTTGGTTGGCATGGCTTGATCCTCCTGTAGGAGCGAGCTTGCTCGCGATGGTCGTTAACGATGCCGCGTGTTTACTGACTAAACGCAGCGCTCTTGAGCCATAGCTTAGCAGGCAGCAAAAAGCCCGCGCAGTGGCGGGCTTTTTGTGTGGGGTCAAATCCTTTTGTTCGTTTAATCTGCGCTCCATTCTGTGAGCGTTTCGTGAAAAGCATGTCGCTGGAATGAAAAAAAGCCTGCTGAGTGGCCGCCTGTCTGCGATGTAGCGCTGATCCGTCGGATGAGGTCGCCACCTGGGAGACGGGCCATAGATCACGTCAGTGCCCTGACATGCACCTCAGGCGTAAACTAAACGCGGTGCAGCATGCACTGAAAAGCGCTGCACGTGGAGGTGAGCCATGCGCTCAATACCCGGTTGCACCTCGATCGCACTGGTCGCGCTGTTTATGGCGCCACTTGCCACCGCAGCGTCTTCGGTCGAAGTCGAATTCAAGAACCCCGAAAAATTCAGCGATGCCAGCCTGGACAGTCCGGGTTATGAACGTGGTGCCGATGCTTATGTCATGAAAGAGCTGCGCAGCTACATCCAGAAGCTTGGCGAGCGGTACCTGCCAGCCGGCCAGCAGCTGCAAATTGAAATACGTAACATCGATCTGGCCGGTCGTTACGAACCCTGGAGGCTAAATGCCTATCAGGTGCGCTTCATGCGCGACATTACCTGGCCGAGCATCGATCTACATTACGTGCTCAAACAAAACGGCCAGATCGTGAGCCAGGCCGACGCCAGGGTCATGGATCAGCTCTACCTCCAGCGTCCGGGGCGCGCCAACAGAAGTGACAGACTCTACTCCGAGAAGGCCATGCTCTCGGACTGGTTCCACAGACAATTCGCCGGGCAACATCAGACCGGGTTGAATTGAATCACCCGTCCGGCATGGGAGGCATGGGCCAGAAACGAAAAGCCCGGCTTTAGACCGGGCTCAAGAATGTTGCGGGCTGCACATTCAATGCTATTTGAAGTGTTTTGTTATCGCCTGCTTGCCTATTGCTGTCTCGATGTCTCGGTAAGTGCGTTTCTCAGCGGCGCAGAGAAGCGACCTTCCATCCCTCAGCTGCATCGAAAAGGTCAGCTCGACCTCATCGTCTGCCAACATCACACCGGCGACAGCTCCAATCGGACCGAGAGCCAATGCTCCAGCCAACCCTAAACCGACAGCACTCGATACGTCCCGGTACGAAGTTTCACTGACCACCAGGGTGTCGAGTATTTCGGAGGTGGCAATCTTCAGGCCAGGCCATGGATAAACCGCCGTTTGTATCGTTATGAAGCCAGGTTCAAATACCGCACATCCCTCAAGGAAATCCCCGGCCAGAATAGTTATTTTTGCCATGCGGTAACCTCCCTGCATTAGCTGCAAGAAAATTCAACGTCAGCGGGACGGGGTCGTCAACGACCTGAGGACGGGGGACGCCTGTTGCCCGACTAATGGAGAATTACGAAAAAGCCCGGCACTGGCCGGGCTTTCTGTAGATGGGCCAAATCCCTTTGGCTGACTGCATTGTGCCTGGCAGGTGTGACGAAGGCGTGACAGGGCAGATACGAAAAGCCCAGTGCCGGGCTTTGATTGGCGAGGCGCAGGGAGATTGGCAATCGAAAACAGAATGACTCTGTCAAAGTCGTTCCATTGCTGCATTGGAGAAGGTTATGAAAGGAATTACTGTTCCTGCTATCGCCACCGTGGTGCTGAGTGGGTGCACAGGGGCTGTCTGGAAAGCCACTGGCAGTAAGGACAAGTTCACAGACCAAAGCACGACCATGGTGACCGCCGGGGACTATTCAGCGGGAACCTCAACCTTGCAGGCCAAGCGATGAGCGTTCGGTATGAAGGATTTCTGCTATGAAGGCGGTAAGGGCTTAGTTGTTGCGTATGCTGGAAACGACATCATTGATTCAGTCGGTGGATGCTCGTAGGTCGAGGACAGCAGTCAGAGCGCTCCAAGGGTCAACTCCATCGCCAGTACAGTCGACAACGCCAGCGCAATCAGCAACGCTATAAACATTAGGCTCAACTGAGCGACCTGCTTATAACGGGGTATCGGCCTATTCGTGATTCGAGCAATTGATTTATCAGTGGAAGACATCATCAATCCTCACTTTTCCGGAGAGCACGAAATAGCTGCAGAAGGTGTTCATCAGGAGAATCGGCAGGATGAACAGTGCGCCAGTCAGGGCGAACAGCTGACTGGTGGCAGGTAATGTCGCTGACCAAAGGCTGACGGATGGCGGGATGATGTTCGGGTTGGCGGTTGTCAGGGTAAGACGCATCGGACAGGGCAGGCTTGACCTGGGCAGCGAGGTGACGGAGCTGCATGGTGATTTCACGTGTTTCATTTTTCACCCCTCGCGTCATGCCGGATCTGGCCAGCCCCGTCGTCTCCATGATGTCCGGGACGACAGCTATTGCGGGTACGAGGGGTGCTGTGCAACTAATGAGCCATTTCAATAGGGCGAAAAAAAGTTCAACTTAATTAATAAACTGCTTCTGAGCGTTTCGAGCCAGAGAAAGGGGGAGTGGGGAATATTCCTCAAATCAGGTGGTAAACGCTCGGTGGGGTGGGTGTAATGCCCCATTTATGGAGACAGTAGCGGCTTTGTTGCACCGACCGCTCCTGGTAGGGGTTGCTTGCCCTGAGGCGACAGTTTTTGGATTGCTGTATTTCACAAATGAATCATTGAGTCACTGAGTGGTCATAATTACGGTTGAATACTGCCCGGATGAAATTCTCGGAGAGTGACAACCGCCTCTGTAGCTCTGACCATTCAGGACGTTCAAATGAAGCGCGCAGTAATGATGATCTTGGCCATTTCAGGTTCGCTCTTGCTGGGAGGCTGCGGCCCTCACTGGGAAGACGGTGGGCGGTACGGCCGAGATTATGATCATGATTATCGTCGTGGATACGACCAAGGGAATGACGATGATCAAGGTTATAATCGTCGATATGATCGTCGCGACTATGATCGCTACCACCGCCATTATCGCGATCGCGACGACAGAGACGATTGATACTTTTAGCGTCTCTTTCAGGGCGGATGATTTCCGCCCTGATCCCTCCCGCTCATTGAGCTAGCGCTGTTTCTGTAGGAGCGAGCTGGCTCGCGATGGTCGTTAACGATAATGATGGCTGCCTGGATAAACACGGCGCCCTCACGTCCATCGCGAGCAAGCTCGCTCCTACAGAGCCCTTAGCGCCGATCCAGCCAGACCGTTTGTGCATTACAGAACTCGCGCACCCCGAAATGCGAGAGCTCCCGGCCAAAGCCACTCTTCTTCACTCCACCAAAGCTGACACGCGGATCGCTGGCGCTATAGCCGTTGATGAACACGCCGCCGGTTTCAAGTTCGCCGGCCATCTGCCGGGCGAGTTCGACATTGCGTGTGTAGAGGGTGGCGGTGAGGCCGAATTCACTGTCATTGGCCAGCTCCAGCGCATGGGCTGCGTCTCGGGCCGTGATGATTGAAGCCACAGGGCCAAACAACTCCTGTTTGAATGATGTCATCCGATCAGTCACGTCGCCGAGTACCGTTGGCTCATAGTAATTGCCGGGGCCTTCAGCCTTCTTTCCACCCATCAGCAATGTCGCGCCTTCTTCCAGTGTGTCGCGCACCTGTTGATCCAGTTCGTCGCGCAGATCGAAGCGAGCCATCGGGCCGATGTAGGTGTTGCTGGCCAGTGGATCACCGACGACCAGTTTTTGGGTCGCCTCGACGAACCTGCGGGTAAATTCCCGGGCAATGCCTTGCTCGACAATCAGGCGTTTGGCGGCGGCGCAGACTTGTCCGGTGTTCTGATAGCGCCCGATCACGGCGGCTTTTACCGCCTCATCGAGGTCTGCGTCGTCGAGCACGATAAACGGGTCGGAGCCGCCCAGTTCCAATACGCATTTCTTCAGCGCTGCTCCAGCCTGAGCACCAATGGCCATGCCCGCACGGACGCTACCGGTGAGGGTGACAGCTGCGATGCGTGGATCGGCGATCGCTTTGGATACACCCTCCGGCGTGACATTGATGACCTCGAAAACACCTTGAGGAAAGTCTGCTTGCTTGAAGGCTTCCAGCAGCAGGCAGGCGCTGCCCATGACGTTTGGCGCGTGCTTGAGCACGTAGGTATTGCCGGCGAGCAGGGTGGGGACCGCGCCGCGCAGGACTTGCCAGATGGGGAAGTTCCACGGCATGACGGCGAGAATCGGGCCGAGCGGGCGATATTCAATGCGTGCCTTGCCGCCTTCAACCAGGGTCGGTTCCGGGCTCAGCATGGCGGGGCCATGTTCGGCGTACCACTCGCAGAGCTGTGCGCATTTTTCAATTTCACCACGGGCTTGGGTTATCGGCTTGCCCATTTCCCGGGTGATCATGTTCGCCATGGCCTCTGCATTGTTGCGCAAGGCCTGGCCGAGGTTGATCAAAAGCTGTGCGCGTTGTTCAACCGGTTTACTGCGCCAGCTACGAAACCCGGTAGCGGCCCGCGTCAGCGTGGCCTGCAATGCTGAATCGGATTCGAAAGGGTACTGGCCGATCTGTTCGCCGGTAGTCGGGTTGATCGAAATGGCATGGGTAAGGCTGGAAACGTTGGTCATGGCACCGTCCTGCGAGGTGGGGATGTGCTCAGGTTATTGGGGTATATGTTTTATGGAAACTGAATAATACTGAGCATAACGTTCACGTTTGGAGAATGACTTGGATCTGGTTCAGCTCGAAATTTTCAAGGCTGTCGCCGAGCACGGCAGCATTAGCGTGGCCGCCCAGCATATCCACCGGGTGCCATCGAATCTCACGACCAGAATCAAGCAGCTTGAGCTGGACCTGGGGGTGGACCTGTTTATCCGCGAGAAGAGCCGCCTGCGCCTATCGCCGGCCGGCTGGAGCTTTCTGGATTACGCTCGACGCATTCTCGACCTGGTCCAGGAGGCCCGCGCCACAGTGGCGGGTGAAGAACCACAAGGAGCATT
The DNA here is from genome assembly GCF_000282395.1 of Pseudomonas sp. GM55. Taxonomy (NCBI): domain Bacteria; kingdom Pseudomonadati; phylum Pseudomonadota; class Gammaproteobacteria; order Pseudomonadales; family Pseudomonadaceae; genus Pseudomonas; species Pseudomonas sp. GM55. Next base: position 38,412 of record NZ_AKJJ01000099.1, read on the forward strand.
CGCCCTGGGTTCGCTGGAAAGTACTGCGGCGGTCCGTATTCCCGAGCTATTGGCCGCCTATAACCAGAAGCACGCCAAGGTCGAACTGGACCTGTCCACCGGGCCTTCCGGGACCATGATCGATGGTGTGCTGTCAGGGCGGTTGGCCGCTGCATTTGTCGATGGTCCGGTATTGCACCCGGCGCTGGAAGGGGTGCCGGCATTCGAGGAGGAAATGGTCTTGATCGCGCCTCTCAATCATGACCCGATTCACCAGGCGAAGGATGTGAATGGCGAAAACATCTATGCATTCCGCTCCAACTGCTCCTATCGCCATCATTTCGAAAGCTGGTTCGCCAATGGCGCGGCGGTGCCCGGCAAGATTTTCGAAATGGAGTCCTATCACGGCATGCTGGCCTGCGTCAGCGCCGGTGCCGGCCTGGCGCTGATGCCCCGCAGCATGCTCGAAAGCATGCCAGGGTGCGCAACCGTCAGTGTCTGGCCATTGTCGGAGTCGTTCCGCTATTTACGCACCTGGCTGGTGTGGCGCAGGGGGACGGTGTCGCAGAGCCTGACGATGTTTGTGCGCTTGCTTGAGGAGCGCGGGGTGGTGTTGGTCGAAAAGTAGCGGAAAGTTAACGGTCTGTGCTGAAAAACCGGATAATGGCGGCCAAATCGTATAGCTCGTTATTCTGGTAAGCACGCATGGAAATCAAGGTCAACTTTCTCGACAACCTTCGACTTGAGGCCAAGTTCGACGACTTCACGGTGATTGCCGATCAACCCATTCGCTACAAGGGCGATGGCTCGGCACCAGGTCCGTTCGATTACTTCCTGGCTTCGTCGGCGTTGTGTGCGGCGTACTTCGTGAAGTTGTATTGCGAAACCCGCAATATCCCCACCGAAAATATCCGCCTGTCGCAGAACAACATTGTTGACCCGGAAAACCGCTACAACCAGATTTTCAAGATTCAGGTCGAATTGCCGGCGGACATCTCCGCCAAGGACCGTCAGGGGATTTTGCGCTCCATCGACCGTTGTACGGTAAAGAAGGTGGTGCAAACCGGGCCTGAGTTTGTGATTGAAGAGGTCGAAAATCTCGACGCCGATGCCCAGGCGTTGCTGATGCCGCACTCGACTGGCGAGGCGGGCACCTACATTGTGGGCAAGGACCTGCCACTGGAGCAAACCATCGCCAACATGTCGGGCATCCTGGCCGACCTGGGCATGAAGATTGAAATCGCTTCGTGGCGCAATATCGTTCCCAATGTGTGGTCACTGCATATTCGCGATGCGCACTCGCCGATGTGTTTTACCAACGGCAAAGGCGCGACCAAAGAAGGCGCGCTGGCATCGGCACTGGGCGAGTTTATCGAGCGGCTCAACTGCAATTTCTTCTACAACGATCAATTCTGGGGTGAGGACATCGCCAACGCGGCGTTTGTACATTACCCGGACGAGCGCTGGTTCAAGCCTGGCCCGAAGGACGAACTGCCGTCTGAAATCCTCGACGAGTACTGCCTGAAGATTTACGACCGGGACGGCGAGTTGCGTGGCTCGCATCTGTACGACACCAACTCCGGCAACACCCAGCGCGGTATTTGTTCGCTACCCTTTGTACGCCAGTCGGACAATGAGGTGGTGTACTTCCCGTCCAACCTGATCGAAAACCTGTTCCTGAGTAATGGCATGAGCGCCGGCAACACGCTGGCCGAAGCGCAGGTGCAGTGCCTGTCGGAAATCTTCGAGCGCGCGGTCAAACGCGAAATCCTCGAAGGCGAAATGGCCCTGCCGGATGTGCCGCAGGAAGTGCTGGCCAAGTACCCGGGCATTCTGGCGGGTATCCAGGCCCTGGAAGAGCAGGGCTTCCCGGTGCTGGTCAAGGATGCGTCGCTGGGCGGGGAGTTCCCGGTGATGTGTGTCACCTTGATGAACCCGCGTACCGGTGGCGTGTTTGCCTCGTTCGGCGCGCACCCAAGCCTGGAAGTGGCGCTGGAGCGCAGCCTGACGGAGCTGTTGCAAGGGCGCAGTTTTGAAGGCCTGAACGATCTGCCTCAGCCGACCTTCGAAGGTCAGGCAGTGACTGAGCCGAACAACTTCGTCGAGCACTTTATCGATTCCAGCGGTGTGGTCTCGTGGCGCTTCTTCAGTGCAAAACCGGATTTCGAATTCGTTGAGTGGGATTTTTCCGGTCAGGGCGAAAACTCCAATGCCGAGGAGGCCGCGACCTTGTTCGGCATTCTCGAAGACATGGGCAAAGAAGTGTACATGGCGGTCTATGAGCACATCGGTGCCAAGGCCTGTCGCATTCTGGTGCCGGACTACTCGGAGATTTACCCGGTAGAAGATTTGATCTGGGATAACACCAACAAAGCGCTGCAGTTCCGCGCTGACATTCTCAACCTGCACAGCCTGAGCAAAGTCGGCCTGAGAACGCTGGCCAAGGGTCTGGAAAACAGTGAGCTGGATGATTACACCGACATCACCACTTTGATCGGCATCGAGTTCGACGACAACACGCCTTGGGGCAAATTGACGATCCTGGAGCTGCGGTTGCTGATTTATCTCGCCTTGCAGAAGTTTGAACAGGCGAAGGATCTGGTGGAAGCCTTCTTGCAATACAACGACAACACCGTCGAGCGCGGGTTGTTTTATCAAGCGGTGAACGTCGTGCTGGAAATGCAGCTGGACGATGATCTGGAACTGGGCGACTACGAGGTCAACTTCCGCCGGATGTTCGGTAACGAGCGGATGGACGCGGCGATAGGGTCCGTGGATGGCAGTGTACGTTTCTACGGTCTGACGCCGACGAGCATGAAACTGGAAGGGCTCGACAGGCATCTTCGGCTGATCGACAGCTACAAGAAACTGCACACGGCGCGGGCCAGCGTGGCGGCTTTATTTAGTTGATGGCGATATCAAAAAAGCACCTTGGGTGCTTTTTTGATTTTTGGCGGCCAGTCAATCGTCTTCGCGTGATGCTCTCGATTTTTTGCCTATGTCAGGGGCAATGGCTGTCGAGGAGGAAGTCCTTCTATATAGAAGGCGCGTTTTGGCTCCTCTATCAAGCTCAAACAGGGAGGGGCTGGTGCTTTCTGCAAGTGATTGATAGAAAACCGGAATCAGTGCTTGACGGCAGATTCTGGAGGCCTATAATTCGCCCCACTTCCGGCGCAGTCGAAACGGAAAACTCCTTGATAAACAAAGAGTTACGCA